>NZ_QETJ01000044.1:0-33922 GCF_003105095.1 Pseudomonas sp. NDM
ACATGGCAACGGCTCGTTCACCAAGGCCTCACCCACGCGACCTGATGGCGTTAGCCTCCTCGCGATATCGTCATTTCAGATACTGCTCAGCTGGCTGACCCGCCGCCATCGCGAGCAGGCTCACTCCTACAAGGGTTTCGGACAAACCGTCCGGATCACTGCCCGGCGATCTGCGCCTTGGTGTAGAAACCGTCCTGTTCGAGCAAGTCGATGTTGTCCTTGGTCAGCGGGGTTGGCGTGAGCAGGATGGTGTCGACTTTTTTGCTGCCGTTGTCGTACTGCGAGGTGTAGGCCGGTTTCTCGTTGCGCGCCAGTTGCACGGAGAGCTTGGCTGCCTCGGAAGCGATGAGTTTCAGCGGCTTGTACACGGTCATGGTTTGCGTGCCGGCGATCACTCGTTTGACGGCTGCGAGGTCGGCGTCCTGACCGGAAATCGGCACTTTGCCGGCCAGTTGCTGCGCGGCCAGTGCCTGAATCGCGCCGCCGGCGGTGGCGTCGTTGGAGGCGACGATGCCGTCGATTTTGTTGTTGTTCCGGGTCAGGGCGTTTTCAACGATGCTCAGCGCTTCGGTCGGGTTCCACTCCTTGACCCACTGTTGGCCGACGATCTTGATATCGCCCTTGTCGATGGCCGGTTGCAGCACTTTCATCTGGCCTTCACGGAGGATCTTGGCGTTGTTGTCGGTGGGCGCACCACCTAACAGAAAGTAATTGCCCTTGGGCGCGGCTTTCAGCAAGCCACCGGCCTGCATCTCACCGACCTTTTCGTTATCGAAGGAAATGTAGGCGTCGACGTCGGCGTTGAGAATCAGCCGGTCATAAGACACCACTTTGATCCCGGCCTTCTTCGCCTCGGCCACGGCGTTGGTCAACACGGTGGCGTTGAACGGCACGATGACGATCACGTCGACGCCGCGAGAGATGAGGTTTTCGATCTGCGAAATCTGCTTCTGCTCGTTGGCATCGGCTGATTGTACAAAGACCTTGGCGTCCATTTTTTCCGCCGCCGCGACGAAGTAATCGCGATCGCGCGACCAGCGTTCCAGACGCAGGTCATCAATGGAGAAACCGATTTTCGGGTGGGTTGCGTCAGCCATTACCGGCAGGGCAAACAACGCCAGGGCACTGGCCAACAGCGTACGTTTCAAGTTCTTCATGGTGGTGCGTCCTTTTATTTTTGTTGGAAAGACACGGCCTGACGATGAATCGGGCTGGTAGAACTGTAGAGAATCTGCCGACGCCGCAGGCACAGAATTGTCGTGCAATTGTCACAGCGTCGTGGCGTCGGCAGCGCTCCTTGGCGATCAGCGATAGAGGTAGCGATTGACGATGTTTTCGAGCATTTCCTGACGTCCACTGATGGCTTGCGGGTTCAACTCGTTGGTGAACGCGTGCTCGGCCAGCGACTCGAGATTGAAGTCGCCCGCCATGACCGCTTGCCCGAACGGCTGACGCCAACCGGCGTAGCGTTGATCCTTGAGGGTTTGCAGTTGATCGTTCTCAATCATCGCAGCGGCGCGTTCCAGCGACAGGGCGAGGATGTCCATGGCGCCAACGTGGCCGTGGAACAGGTCGATCTCGTCGAGACTCTGACGGCGCACCTTGGAGTCGAAATTGAAGCCGCCATTCTTGAACCCGCCGGCCTTGAGGATTTCATAGGTGGCCAGGGTCATTTCCTCGACGCTGTTGGGGAACTGGTCGGTGTCCCAGCCGTTCTGCGGATCGCCACGGTTGGCGTCGATGCTGCCGAAAATCCCCAGCGAGGCGGCGGTGGCGATTTCGTGATGGAAGCTGTGACCGGCGAGGGTCGCGTGGTTGGCTTCGATGTTGACCTTGATTTCCTTTTCCAGACCGTACTGCTGGAGAAAGCCGAATACCGTGGCGCTGTCGTAATCGTACTGGTGCTTGGTCGGCTCCTGCGGCTTGGGCTCGATCAACAGGTCGCCGGTGAAACCGATCTTGTGCTTGTGCTCGACCACCATGCGCATGAAGCGCCCGAGTTGTTCGCGCTCGCGTTTCAGGTCGGTGTTGAGCAGGGTTTCGTAACCTTCGCGGCCACCCCACAGAACGTAGTTGGAACCCTTGAGGCGATGGGTCGCGTTCATCGCGCTGAACACTTGCGCGGCGGCGCAGGCGAACACTTCCGGGTCGGGATTGCTCGCGGCACCGGCAGCAAAGCGTGGGTTGCTGAAGCAGTTGGCGGTGCCCCAGAGCAGCTTGATGCCACTCTGTTCCTGATGCTGCTCGAGGCGATCGACCATTTGCGCGAAGTGTTCGCGGTACTCCTTCAGCGAGTTGCCCTCGGGGGCGACGTCCGTGTCGTGAAAGCAGTAGTAATCGATGCCCAGTTTGCTGAAAAACTCGAACGCCGCCTCAGCCTTGCCGATGGCCAGCTGCATCGGCTCGCCGCTGCCATGCCATGGGCGTTTGAAGGTGCCGGCGCCAAACACATCGGAGCCCGGCCCGACGAAGGTGTGCCAGTAGCAGGCGGCCATGCGCAGGTGTTCGCGCATCGGCTTGCCGAGGATCAGTTTATTGGCGTCGTAGTGACGGAAAGCGAGGGGCGAATCACTGTTCGGGCCTTCGTAGCGAACCGGCTCGATATTGGGGAAGTACTGCATTGACCTTGTCCTTGTTGTTCTTGGCGGTGTCTCGATACTAGCAACGGCCCCGTGCCTGCTGATTATGAAAAGCCTCAACAGCGAGTGCGATTTTGCGTATTGAGCTTCGGCGGCTTCGCGCCTAGGCTGTGTCCATCGTCGCCGCGACAGGGCGGCCCGGAACAGTACTAAAAATTTTGAGACCGCTTTCGCGAGCAGGCTCGCTCCCACACTGAATGTGTGTCGTTCATAAAACCGTGGGAGCGAGCCTGCTCGCGAATGGCCTGACGCAAACTCCGGATCCTGAATGAAAAGCCTACCGCCCGTGCACCGCATCGCCCTGTTGTTCAACGGCAGCAAGATCTATGACCGTGGGATCATCAGCGGCATCGGCAACTACCTGAGCAGCACCCGCGCTTCCTGGGACTTGTTTCTCGAAGAGGATTTTCTCTGCCGCTTGAAGGGCATCGAGCGCTGGCAGGGTGACGGCATCATTGCCGACTTTGACGATCCGCTGATCGGCGAGGCGCTGGCCGACATTCACTTGCCGGTGGTGGCGGTGGGCGGCTCCTACGAGGATGCGCGTGCCTATCCGAAAGCGATTCCCTACGTCGCCACTGACAACAACGCTTTGATCACTCTGGCTTACTCGCATCTGGTCGAGGCGGGGTTGCAGCGCTTTGCCTGTTTCAGTCTGCCGCAGGCGCAGGCCAATCGCTGGGCGCAGGAGCGGGAAAAAGCCTTCCGCAAACTGATGCAGCGCGACGGCCTGCACGCCGAGATCTATCGCGGCATGGGCACCAGCGCACCGCTGTGGGACAGCGCCGTCGAACAACTGATCGCCTGGCTGCACAGCCTGCCCAAACCGATCGGCATCATCGCCGTCAGCGACGCCCGCGCCCGGCAATTGCTGCAAGCCTGCCTGACCGCCGGCATTGCCGTGCCCGAGCAGGTCGCGCTGATCGGCATCGACAACGACCCGCTGACCCGCAGCCTGACTCGCGTGCCGCTGAGTTCGGTAATTCAGGGCACCGAGACCATGGGCCGCACCGCCGCGCAGTTGCTGCACCAGATGCTCCACGGCATGCCGTCCACCGGCACGCAAATCCTGATTCCGCCGGACGCGGTCAACGTACAGGTATCGAGTCTGCACCAACCGCTGGGCAATCCCTACGTCATGCAAGCGCTGCTGTTCATCCGCCAATATGCCTGTCAGGGCATCAAGACCGCGCAAGTGGCGGCGTATGTCGGCGTGTCGCGCTCATCGCTGGAAGCGCATTTCCGCGCCGAGCGCGGTTGCAGCGTGCATAACGAAATTTTGCGTTTCAAACTGGCGGCGGCTACCAGCGGTTTGAAGAACACCGATGCCGCGATTGCCGATATTGCCCAGGCCTGCGGCTTCAAATCGGCGCAGTACCTGCACACGGTGTTCCGTCGCGAGTTCGGCTGCACGCCCCGCGAGTATCAGCAGGGCGGGGCGTAGTGCTGCAAATGGCTCACGCCAGCGCAGCGGCACTGGCTCTGGAGCGCCAGGCAAACGCCAGTACCATCAGCAGGCCCAGACCGGCCATCGCCGCGCCGGCCAGGGAAATCGCCGGGTAACCCAGGCCTGCGTTGATCACCGCGCCGCCCAGTGCTGCGCCGATAGCGTTGCCGAAGTTGAATGCACCGATGTTCACCGCCGAAGCCAGATTGGGCGCGTCCTTGGCCGCGTCCATCACGCGCATTTGCAGCGGTGGCACCAGGGCGAAGCTGGCGATGCCCCAGATCAGAATGGCCACGGCGGCCGGCAGTGGCCAGCGCATCAGCACAGTGAACGCCAGCAACACCACAATCAATGCGCTCAGCGACACAATCAGGGTGCGATCGATCGAACGGTCGGCAGCCTTGCCGCCCCACATATTGCCCAGCGTCAAGCCGATCCCGAACAGCACCAGCATCGCCGTGATGAACGCGGCGGAGGCGTGGGTCTCGCTGCTGAGGATCGGCGCGATGTAGGTAAATACCGTGAACATCGCACTTGAACCGACCACCGTCAGGGCCAGCGCAGCCAACACCGGACCTCGGCCCAATACACGAATTTCCGCCAGCGCACCCGCGCCTGGCTCTGCTTTCAGATTGGGCAGGGCGAACCACAAGGCGATCATGGTCAGCACGCCGAGACCGGTAATGCCCCAGAACGCTGTGCGCCAGCCAAGCAGCTCACCAAACCAGGCCGCCAGCGGCACACCGCCGATAGTCGCCAACGTCAGGCCCATGAACATTGCCGCCACGGCGCCGGCACGTTTCTCTGGCGCGACCACGCTGGCGGCAACCACCGAGCCAACCCCGAAGAACGCACCGTGATTGAGCGAGGTGATCACCCGGGCGACCATCAGGCTGGAGTAATCGGTGGCCAGCGCCGACATCAGATTGCCCAGGGTGAAAATCGCCATCAGCCCGATCAGCAGATAGCGCCGAGGGATTTTGCCGGTGGTCAGGGTCATCAGCGGTGCGCCGAGCAGCACGCCCAAAGCGTAGGCACTGACCAACAACCCCGCAGCGGGAATGGAAACGCCGAGATCGGCAGCGATGCCGGGCAACATGCCCATCGGCGCGAACTCGGTGACGCCGATGCCAAAGGCGCCGACAGCGAGTGCAACAAGTGGTGGATTGATACGCATGGAAAGTCTCCTCATCTATGCCGCCAATGCTACGATCCATCGTTTTCCGGCGGTAGATGGCGATTTTGGCAATCACCTTTGCGTAAGAGGCACGAATGGACTTCAACGGCAGATCAGGGGAAATGAGCGTGTTCGTCACCGTGGCGCAGGAGGGCAGCCTCTCAGCAGCGGCGCGTGCATTGGGGCTGACGCCTTCGGCGGTCAGTCGAATCATCGCCCGCGCCGAACAGCGACTCGGCACTCGTCTGTTGCTGCGCACCACCCGCGCGCTGACGTTTACCGCCGAGGGCGAGGCCTTCCTGCGCGGTGCCCGGCGGATTCTCGCCGACATGGACGAAGTGGAAGGGGCCATCACCGATCAAGGCGTACCCAAGGGCCGCTTGCGCGTCAGTGCCGCCCTTGGCCATGGACGGCTGGCCATTGTGCCGCTGGTCGCAGCCTTCACCACCCGTTACCCGAACATCGTCGTCGACCTCAGCCTCGGCGACGAAGTAGTCGACATCCTCGCTGGCCAGGCGGATGTCGCCATACGCTTCGGCCATCTGCCCGACAGCCCGTTGACCGCACGCCGGCTCGGCCACACCGGCCAGGTCGTGGTCGCATCGTCCGACTACCTGAAACGCCACGGCACACCTCTCGAACCGGAAGACCTGCTCAAGCACAACTGCCTGCGCTTCAACTTCCGCCGCGCCGAAGCCAACTGGCCGTTTATCCGCGACGGCAAGGAGTTCTCGCTGAAAGTCAGCGGCAACATCGAATGCAGCAGCGGCGAAGCACTGGCCCAGTTCGCCAGACTCGGTGCAGGCATTGCGCGGATTGGCGAGTTCACCGTCAGGGAAGACTTGCAGCGCGGGGATTTGATTGCGCTGCTGCAAACCTGGAACCCCGGTGATGAGGAACCGATTCATGCGGTGTTCGTCGGCGGCGCGGCGATGCCGGTGCGGGTGCGGTTGTTTGTGGATTTTTTGCTGGAGCAGCATCGGATGTAAGAGGTGGCATCTTTTCATCGGATCTGATTCTGTGCACGCAAATGCAATCATATTGCTATCATTTGCAGCTCTTCATTTTTCAGTCTGAATACAGTGAGTACCGATGTTTGTGAAAACGCTGAATGGATTGCTTGTCTTAGTGGTTTGCGGCGTGCTGGGCGCTTGCGGAAAAACAGACCGTTTTGCCGACGGCTGGGATCAAGGCGGCAACCTGCATGACGTGAGTCTGCGCGAGTGGGCCTTTGCAACCGATGCCAACCGGCTTGCCAGTGCTGCCGATTTTGTCCGGGAATTTATTCCGTCGTTGCCAGCAGTGTCTTTGCCGCTCGCGAGCGCCCTGGTTGAAAAGTGCCTGACCGAGAGCGCGCAAATCGCCGCTATCGAGGAAATTCGAGTGCGAAGCAGAATTGAACCCTGTATTGAATATGCTCAACAAACCGCCCAGAGCCTCTCGCAGGAATATGCCAAGCGCCAAGGTGTTTCCAGCCAGTAAACGGTCGCCAGCGAAGTATTGTCGAGTGTCGGCTCCCAGCTACAAAGGGCCACCGCAGAATGATGGACCACGATGTTCTTTACTGGGCGCCGAGCGAGGCAGGTTGTTGTTTTCACTCGACGAATCTGAGGCATGCAAAAGCGGTTTTGATACGCAGTTGCTTGATGGGTTCGATGCTTTCCTGAGATCCGATTTTTTTGACTACGCCCAGGCCGCAGTATTGTTGATTGAAGGTGAAGATCGGGAGAAGGCCAGCCTTGGGTTCAGTCCAGTAGCCCGACTTCAACGTATAGCTGGCCCCAGCCTGAGGGGTGAAAGAGAAGGGTATCTGGCAAAACTTTCCACCAACTGTTTGCCGGTAAGTCAAAACCAGCTCTTTGTCGACAGCTACCGGCGATTGGATAAAACCCTCGGTATAGGGCAAAGGCGTGAAGCCCGCGTAACATCCCGATTCGTTGAAGGTCATCGCATCGAGGTTAGTGCCGCTTTCATATTTAAGCCTGACCGTCGCCGAGGGTTCATCCGGCCGGGGAAATTGATACTGTTTACCCTGAAACAGTGAAGTACAACCGCTCAGTGCCAATGCTCCAGCCAAAAGCGTCAAGCCAAATCTGCCATTCCCGTACATGTACTGCTCCTGGATACCATCGGACTTTTCAAAAGCAGATGATACCGAAAAGTGGCCACATGCTACTAAGCTTTACGAGGTTTCAGACAGCCCAAGATTTTCCCTCGCCCACTGCTCAGCCGTCGTGGCCTGAATCGCCCGCTGCTCATTGAACGTGCCCGCTTTCGGCCACGCCACACCTCGACCTTGGGCAAACACCGCGCGGTATTTTTTGATGTGGTGAGTGGGGTCTTTTTCCAGTTCCTGCATCAGGTGTGGCACTGTCCAGACGTTACGCTTGAAGGGCCGTCCGAGCACGCGTTCGAGAAGGCCCGCGACCTGTTCATAGGTCAGCGTGTCGCCCGACAGATACACGATCTCGTTGCGAAAACGCGGTTCGAAGAAAACGATTTTTGCGGTCAGCTTGCCGATGTCGTCCGGGGTCGTCAGCGTCACGCCGGTGTCCAGGCTGCCCAGGGCGTTAACGGTGTCGTTGTCGAAATCAACGACTTCAAATACTGGCTCAAACAGGAAGCTGGTAAACATGCCGGTCGAGATGATCACCCATTCGGTTTTGTCCTGCGCGCGCAGCAGTTCGCGCACGTCGAGCTGAGCATCGAACAGATCCTGCGGACTGCCCCGGCCGATCACTTCGAAGTCCACGCCAAACTGCCAGGGAAAGTAGCGTTTGATGCCCGACTTGAGCGCAGCAGTCGCCAGCTTCATCGGCGTCTCGCGACCAGCGACCATGCCGGCGCAGCCAATGACGGTATCGAACGGTGCGAAGACTTCGGCCAGTTCGTCGATTGAATCGTTGACCAGATCTGCCGCCACCATCTGCACGCCGAGACTGCGCAGTTCATCGATTTCGGCTTTCTTTTCCGGCACCTGACTGTTGATCGTCGAGGCCCTGAGCAGGACGCTGATCGTGCTGCCGGGCAAGCGCTTTGCTGCTCGCGCAAGGTTGCGCAAAACCGGCAGGCCGAGCTCGCCTGCGCCCAGGACGAGAATGGATTGCGCGGAAGGGTGGTTCGATTCGGTCATGATGTCTCCTGAGATCTGCATGTAAGATCGGCAAATGCTGGCACGATCGGGCAGCACTCAGAAGAAGGCACACGCGTGATACCAAGTGAAGAAATGACTGATCAGCAAGCGCTCAGTGAGGCAGAAGCGATCTGCCAGACGCTCAGACGAGACGATGATGGCGTGCGCCGCGAAGTGCTTGCACACGCCGGTAGTCGCTGGTCTTTGGGCATCCTGCATGCCTTGGGTGTCTACGGCACCATGCGTCACGCCGAGATCAAACGGCAGATGACCGGCGTGACTCAGCGCATGTTGACCAAAACCCTGCGTGCGCTTGAACGCGACGGCCTGCTGACCCGGCGCGAGCTCGACCAGGTGCCGCCGCACGTCGAGTACGAACTGACGCCATTGGGCATGGGATTGCTGGTGCGGATGTCGCCGATCTGGACTTGGGTGGTGGAAAACGTCGAGGGTTTCCGCGAAGCGCGACGCACCTTCGATAGCCAGATCGGCAAGAAACCCTCGTGGCAAATCCCTGTGCCGGCGCGGGACGATCCTGAAGCCTCAGACTGAGGTTTCGCGCTTCAGCTCAGCGGCACCGCGAATACGGCACTGGCGCGCGCGACCGTTCGCTCTCCGACGTGCAGACTGACGCCAGCAAACGCCAGTTGACGTCCCTTTTTGGAGTGTTCAAGACGCACTTCGAGCCATTCGTTGATTTGCACCGCACCGAGATAATCCAGGGTCATGCTCGCCGTGATCAACGGCTGCGGCGGATCGCTGGCAAAGGCCATGGCGTAACCCATCCCCACATCGGCCAAAGTCGCCAATACACCACCATGCAAAGTACCGCGTCCATTGGCGTGGCGGGAGTCGGTCAGTAAACCCAGTTCCAATTGCAGCCCCTGACCCCTGGCGTAGATCGGGCCGAGCAGATCCAGCAACGGACTGCTGCGGGTGAATGGAGTGAAGCCTTCGGGAATGGCCGTGGTGTTCATGATCCCATCCTGATGCAGGTGGCTGACCTGTGTGATTGGGCGAGGAAACACAGAAGGGGGCAAGCACTATGCGGATGGGGAATTTGCTGCGATAAGTGCTGTACACGGAACTGACAAGCAAGGAGCTACTGGGTGGATATTCAAATTCACATCGCGAGCGATGCGGATGCATCGGCTATCAGTGAAACGATCATCAAGACGCTCCGTGAGAGCAATGCCCGCGACTATCCTCCCGAAATCATTGATCGAGTGATTGAAAGTTTTTCGCCCTCGAAGATCCTTCGTTTTTTGACTGAGCGTCAGGTGCTGGTCGCTACGCTCGACAGTCAAATCGTCGCAACGGCAAGTCTCGATCGAGACGTTGTTCGAAGCGTTTTTGTCGACCCGGGCTTTCAAGGAATGGGTGTCGGAAGACAGCTGATGAAGAGCATACAATCACTCGCCATGGACGCAGGTTTCCACCTACTGCGCGTTCCTTCCTCAGTCACCGCAGAAGGCTTCTATGCTTCGCTCGGCTTCAAGAAAGTCAGAGATGAATTTCATCAAGAAGAGCGCACGATCATCATGGCGAAAACGTTGGAGCGGTAGCGTTCACCTAACGGTTGTGCGTGCCGAATGAGGCTTCCATCGCTGCGCGGTCATGGTCGAGCAGCCAGGCATGGTGTCGTTGATAGAGCTGCGAAAGTAGCTCGGTGTTGGTCCCAACCACGTCCATGCCTCTGTCGTCATAGGGAAAGACCATGACTCGCTTGTGCAGATTGAACAGGTAGACAGCACAGTTCGCACGCGGTTGGATGTCGGCGAAATCCTTGGCCAATGCGCACCAGAGTAATGCTTGAATGCGGGCGGCAGACGCTTCGAAGGCGACGTTGACCCAGTATTCCGGCTCTTCCTCACTGAACCATTCCTCGTTATCTATTTCTTCGCTCCAGATGCAAAGCGCTGATGGAGTATCGATGCCAGAAGATTTAAGGGCGCGAAGAGTGCTGCGGTGGGCGAATCGATTGCGACCGGAATGAATGCGCAGGCATGCGGCAAACGATGCGTCCCCTTGGAAAATGTCGCCGCAGATGGTTATGGATTTGCGCATAGCGGTCAGGAATTGCTCGATCATTCCGCCCGTTTCGGAGAGTTCGAAACGCAATCCTCCGGGCCAGGAATAGAAAAGCGGACGGGCGAATGCCTGGGGGCCAAATGCGTTTTCGATCTCAGCTCTCAGATTCACTTTCTTCCCTTCAATGTGGATTTCTGTGTGTTCAAGACGCGGGTGAAGTCAGTGCGACGACACAAACGGCGAAGCAGTCGTCGGTGCCGGCAGCGCATAGGCCTGTTTCATCCACGCCACTTCCGCCAACGGTGTGCGGCCGAAGAGGCGTTTGAAGTCGCGGCTGAATTGCGAGGCGCTTTCGTAGCCGACCAGAAATGCAGTTTTTGCCGCAGTCAGCTCGTTACGCAGCATCAGCAATCGCGCCTGGTGCAGCCGCGTCGACTTGAGATACTGCATCGGCGAGGAATCGGTAACCTTGCGAAAGTGCAGATGAAAATTCGGCACGCTCATCTGCGCTTCATCGGCCAGGGTTTCTACGTCGAGATGCTGGTGATAGCAACTGTGGATCTTGTGGATGGCGCGGGTCACTTTGCCGAACTGGCCCTGTTGGGCGATGGCGGCGCGCAGGGTGCCGCCTTGTTCGCCGGTGAGGATACGGTAGTAGAGCTCGCGCAGCATAGCCAGGCCGAGGATTTGCGCGTCGGCATCGTCGCTCATCACTTCAAGAAAACGCAGGGTCGATTGGCGTAGCGGTTCGTCGAGCGGCGAGGCGTACATGCCCATCGGTTGGGATCTGGGGAAATCCCACAGTTCATCGACCTGCTGAATCAGCTCGCCGGCCAAGGCGAAATCCAGACGCACGTACACCGCGAGCATTGGCTCGGCTTCGCTGGCGTCGGTTTCCATGGTGAAGGGTACCGGCACTGACACCACCAGATAATGCTGAGCATCGTAGACGTAGACTTCATCGCCGAGATAGCCGCGTTTACGGCCCTGACAAAGGATCACGATGCCCGGTTCGTACAACACCGGCGTACGTGTCAGCGGTCGGTTGGAACGCAGGAAACGCACATCGTCCAGCGGGCTGAGGTTGTAGCCTTCCAGCGGGGCGAGCTGGCTCATCAACTCGACCATGCGCGTTGTGGGCGGGTCTTTCGGTTTCGGCATGGGTTGTGGGTCTCCTCTTGTGAAAAGGCGAGTTTGAACCTGTCTGGCTAATTGGCGGGGTGTCAGACAGAGCCCTCACCCTAGCCCTCTCCCAGAGGGAGAGGGGACTGACCGTGGTGTTTGGTCGGGATATGCCGACCTGAAAAATCGCGCCGAATGCTGACCGCGCTGATCTGGCGCAATAAGCCCTGCGGAAATCGTCCAGGCAGGCTCAGGATTTGAATCCACCCGAGATCGGCTCCCTCTCCCTCCGGGAGAGGGCTGGGGTGAGGGGCTCTTGATCTTCGTGCCTTCAGCCATCCGTCGAGCGGCTAAGGTCTTCCCATTGCTCAATACTCTCCGCCGTCTGCTGCATCTTGTCACGCACCAACGCCAGAGCATCACTGCCAAGCAGCAAGTGAGCCGGCGGGTTTGGACTGTCGATTACCGTCAGCATGGCGCGTGCAGCTTTCTGCGGATCGCCCAGTTGGCGGCCGTTTTTCTCCTCGCGGGCCTTGCGCACCGGATCGAAGCTTGCGTCGTAATCACTGATACTGCGCGGCGTGCGCTGCATCGAGCGGCCTGCCCAGTCGGTGCGAAATGACCCCGGCGCTACGGCGGTGACAAAAATACCGAAGGGCGCAAGCTCCTTGCTCAAGGTGTCGGAGATGCCCTCCAGGGCAAATTTGCTGCCGCAATAATAGGCGATCCCCGGCATGGTGATATGGCCGCCCATGGAGGTGATATTGAGGATATGCCCCGCGCGGCGCTGGCGAAAATACGGGACGAATGCCTTGGTCACCGCCACTGCGCCAAACACGTTGACGTCGAACTGCCGGCGCATTTCCTCCAGTGAGGACTCTTCGAAAATCCCCTCATGACCGTAACCTGCGTTATTGACCAGCACATCCACCGGGCCGTGACGATCCTCCACCGCCGCAACCGCCGCATCGATGGCAGCGTAATCGGTGACGTCCAGCAGCACGCCATGTGCGCGCTCGGGCGACAGCGCCTCGAAGTCCGCCAGCGCGGATTCACTGCGTACTGTGCCGATCACGCGATGGCCCTGGGCGAGTGCTTCCGCGGCCAGCGCTTGGCCGAAGCCGCTGCTGACGCCGGTGATGAAAAGGGTCTTCATGGATCTTTACTCCTGCAGGCGATGAGAGAGGCCATGCTAGGGCGGATATCGCTGGCGGACGATGCCGAATCGGATCTGAGTATTGCCTGTTCCTATCAATTTGGTTGCGATCAAGTGGTTCAGCGCTGGTCCCAAAAACCGAAAAAGTCCTGCAGGTTTCAAACCCGCAGGACTTTTCTGTTCTGGGCATCACGCGCTTAGGCTGCGCGACGACCCGGGGTGCGGTCCGATCCGTCAGCGGCGAGGGCCTCACCCAGTGGGGTGCGGTCTGAACCGTCGGCGGCAACAGTCTGCTGTGGCTCGCTGACCTGGGTAAAGAAACGATCTTCCTGATTGCTCGGTACGGCGAATGCGCTGGCGCTGAGGGCGAAAGTGGCGACGGCGATCAGTTGGCATACAGTTTTCATGGCGGTGACTCCGGTCAAATTGGGTTCGAGGTCCGGGTCGTTCAGATCAGCATCTGGTTAACCCGTTGCAGAGGTGTGTTCTGCATGGGTTCAGATTAGGGGGCAGGGTGGTGTTGGCGTTAGGCGGATCCTGTTGGCGATTTGCCTGATTCTGTTGCGCTGAAGGGGGCTCGTCAGCGTTCACTGAACGAGCCCAGCGCGCTTTCTATCGACGCAACAAGTCATCGACCGCCCGTATCGCCAGCGCATAACCGTCGGCGCCCATGCCGCAGATCACGGCATTGACCACCCCGGACATGATCGAGTGGCGATGCAATTCATCCCGTGCGTGGATGTTCGACAGATGCAGTTCGATCAGCGGTGTGCTGAGCAACTTCAGCGCGTCGAGTACCGGGATGGAATGAAACGACAGGCCGGCCGGGTTGATGATCACTGCTGCGCCTTGTTCGAAAGCTTCCTGAATCCAGTCGACTATCACGCCTTCATGGTTGGTCTGGCGAAACACGCAGAGCAGATCAAGTTCCTCGGCCAGTTGCTCACTGCTCAGACGAATTTGCTCGAGGGTGGTGTGCCCGTAAATATGCGGCTCACGGCGGCCCAATAGATTCAGATTCGGGCCGTTGAGGATAAAGACTGTGCGGTTCATGGTCGTCCTGCAGCGTTATTTGGAGAGAGGGCGGGTGTGGCCGTGGTGTCGGCGTTGTCTGGCGTCACGGCGTTCAGGTCGATGCCGCGGGTTTCCGGGCCGATCAGGATCATCGCCAGCGAAATCAGATTGATCACCGCGCACAGCGTCACCAGGGGCCATGGTGAATTGTTGGACTGGCTCATCAGCCACACGGCAATCATCGGCATGGGGCCGCCGATCACCAGGTTGGCGCCGGTATAGGCGAGGGCCGAGCCGGAATAGCGCACCTGGGTGGGAAAGGCTTCAGCAAACGCCACTGGCTGGATGCCGCTTTGAAACTGAGTGAAGCCGAGGAACAGGCCCATGATTGCCATGATGGCGGCAACGTTCAGCGTGTTGAGAATCGGGAAGTACACGAACAGGATCAACAAGGTCATGCACGAGCCGAACGCCAGCGCTTTTTTGCGTCCCCAGCGATCAGAAAGGTAGCCGCCGGCCAACGCTCCGACAATCGCGAACAGGTTGGCGACCATCAGCGACATGAAACCCGTCGACTGACTGAAGCCGAGATGCTTGGTCAGGTAGCTGAGGGAAAAAATCACGATCAGGTAGAACAGCGCAGCGGGCGAGCAGAAAAACAGCATCAAACGCAGGATGGTTTTGTAGTGGCTGCCCATGGCCGATTTGAGCGGGCTTCTTTCCTGTTTGACCGGGTTCTTCTTCAACGCGACGAAGGCCGGGGTTTCATCGACCTTCAGGCGGATATAGATCGCGACGATCACCAGCACGAAGCTGAGCAGGAAAGGAATCCTCCAGCCGAAACTTTCAAACTGTTCGCTTGAGAGGGTAGCAGCCAGACCCATCAGCACGCCGTTGGCCAATATCTGACTCAGCGGTGAACACAGACCGAGCAGCCCGGAATAGCGCCCGCGACGATCGGGCGTGGCATGTTCCAGCGCCATCAATTGCGCCCCGGTGGATTCACCGCCGAGCGCGAAGCCCTGGATGATGCGCAGCAGCACCAACAGAATCGGCGCGAGAATCCCCACTTGCGCATAGGTGGGCAACAGCCCCATCAACACCGACGCCAGGCCCATCAGGGTGACCGTGGCGAGCATCAGGTTGCGCCGGCCCAGTTTGTCGCCGAGGTAGCCACAGGTAATCGCGCCCAGTGGTCGGGCGGCGAGTCCGACCCCGAATGTGGCAAGCGATGCCAGCAGCCCGGCTGTCGGCTCCATGGCCGGGAAAAACAGCTTGGGCAGGATGGTTGCCGACACCGCGCCGTACAGGGTGAAGTCAAACCATTCCAGCGCAGTGCCGATGGTCGCAGCGGTCACCGCTTTGCGAGGCATGCGCAAATCATGAGTCTCGTGACTGATTGTGCTCATTGAGGGGCTCGTCATTATTTTTATTGGTTACGGGGTCCCCGTACGATTGCGCTCAGCGCCGGCCTGGGCAGATCGTCGAAGTCAGTAGACAGTAGCCCATTCGCTCTAGAGAATAATTATCGAAATCACAATAAATAGATAAGCCAGCCTTATGGATCATTGAAATGGAATTGCGTCATCTGAAGGCCTTCGTGGTCGCCGCCGAGCTTCAGCATTTCAGCCGGGCAGCCGAACAACTGGACATCGCGCAACCGGCGCTGAGCCAATTGATGCGCACGCTGGAAGCTGAATTGGGGCTGGCATTGTTCCGCCGGGAAAACCGTAGCGTGGTGTTGACGGCCGCCGGCGAGGCATTCCTGCCACACGCGCGGCAGTCCATAGAGGCCAGTGAGCGGGCGACGGCGGCCGCACGACGTGCACGGCGCGGTGAGGTAGGCGAAATCAACATCGGTTATCACTCGGCGTTGTTCGAGGCCAACCTGCCGCAATTGCTGCGGCATTACTTCAGCACATTCCCTGAAGTCAAAGTGTCGCTGGTGGATGCCGGGATCCGCGCGCAGTTCGACATGTTGCTCGATCACAAGCTCGATCTGGCATTTGCCCGCGTGTTCAAGGATCACTTGCCGGATCGTCTGCGCACCCATCATTTCAGCCAGTCACGGCTGGTCTTGTTGATCCCTGATAACCATGAACTGGCGGACAGCTTCAGCGGTGAGCTGGCGACACTGCGCCACGAGAAGTTCGTGCTGTTGCAGGACAGCGCCGGCATCGGCCTGACCTCGCATACACTGCAGGCGTGCCGACAGAACCAGCTGCATCCCGAGAACATCATGTACGTACCGTCACTGATGAGCATCCCGGGCCTGGTGGCGGCGGGCATCGGTTTGAGTATCGTGCCTGAGGCCGTCACTCGTTTGAGCATGCCGGGCATTCGGATCATCCCGCTGAATCAGGCGGAAATGGTCAGTGAGCTGTCGCTGATTTCGCGCATCGATGAGCGCTCCAGTGCAGTGCTGCACTTTATCGAAGAGGCGCAAGGCTGGGAGTGAGGGGGCAGGTCTTCAGTCCTGCACCCACGCTGCGTGCAACTGCACAAACCGCACCTGCAACCATTCGATGAACACTTGCACCTGCGCCGGCAGATGCGTGCGGCTCGGATACAGCAGCGACACCGGTCGAGGCAGCGGACGCAGCGGTTGCAGAATTTCCACCAGCGCACCACTGGCCAAATGCTCGGCCACCGCAATACCCGGCGCCTGAATAATGCCGAAGCCTGATACGCCGCACTGCACATAGGCGTTCGACTCGGTGACGGTAATACCCTTGCGGCTGACGTAGGTTTTCTGTTTGCCCTCAACTGAAAACTGCCAGGGCAAGGTGCGGTTGTTCTGGCCCGAGAGAAAGTTCACGCCTTGATGGTTCGCCAGATCTGCAAGCGTTTCCGGTGTGCCGTGCTCGCGTAAATACTCGGGCGCGGCGCAGGTGACCATGGTCGCCAAGGCGATGGGGCGGGCGATCAGGGTTGAGTCGGGCAGCTCGCCGATGCGCAGCGCGCAGTCGATGCCTTCGCCGACCAGATCAACCGCGCGATCGGTGACGCCCAGCACCATGTCGATGCCGGGGTAGGTGTCGGTGAATTCGCGCAGGCTTTTGATGAATTCCAGCTGCGCGAACGCCGTGGGAATGTCGATGCGCAGGCGGCCGGACAGCGTGGCTCCGGTGCGATCGAACATGGTGGTGGCGGCGGTGATCTCGGCCAGAATTTCCTGGACCCGCTGATAGAAAAGCTCACCCTCGGCAGTGAGTGCCACTTTCCTTGTCGTGCGCTGGAACAGGCGCACGCCCAGCGACGTTTCCAGTTCCTGAATATAGCGAGTGACCTGCGGCCGGCCGATGTCCAGCGACTCGGCGGCTTTGGTGAAACTGCCCAGCTCCGCGAGTCGGGCGAACAGGCGCATCGATTGCAGTAATTCCATGACCTTCCCGGTGAGCTTCAGTGTCTGGCTTTGTTGCCTGAGAATAGAACAATCATGTCTGTTTCCAAGCATTTATTGCGCTGCTGTGAAAGCCAATCATAAGCCCAAGGCAAACCTGCTGAGGGTTTGCGGCCAATAACGTGTATTTGGAGGCTCACCATGAAAGCGTGGTTACTGAAAGATTTCGGGCTCGACAATCTGCAACTGGGCGAGACGCACACGCCGCAACCCAAGGCTGGCGAGTTGCTGGTCAAGGTCGGCGCGGTCTCACTGAATTTTCGCGACAAGGCCATCGTTGACGGCATCTATGAGCCGCACATGGTGCCGAAGCCGTTGATACCGGTGAGCGATGCCGCCGGTACCGTGGTCGCCATCGGTGACGGTGTGACTCGTTTCAAGGTCGGCGACCGGGTCAATTCGCATCTGTACTCGCGCTGGCTGGACGGCGAGCCGGGGCCGAACGAGCCGGATTATTGCTTCGGTTCGCCGCTGCCGGGCGGTTTGGCCGAGTACATGATCATCCACCAGGACAGCGCTGTCGCCGCGCCGGCCAACATGAGCGATGAAGAGGCGGCGACCCTGCCAATCGCCGCGCTCACCGCGTGGTACTCGCTGGTGGACTTCGGCGCGATTCAACCGGGCCAGACCGTGTTGGTGCAGGGCACCGGCGGCGTGTCGATCTTCGCCGTGCAGATCGCCACCGCGCTGGGCGCCAAAGTCATCGCAACCTCAAGCAGCGATGACAATCTGCACGCGGTAAAACGGCTGGGCGCGGTCGCCGGCATCAACTACCGCAGCACGCCGAACTGGGCGGACGAGGTGCTCAAACTCACCGAAGGCAAGGGTGTGGATCTGCTGCTCGATGTGGCGGGAGGCAATGGCATCAATCAGTCGGTAGCAGCGACCAAGGCCTCGGGGCGGATTGCGCAGATTGGCTTTCTGACAGGGCAGACCGTCGAGCTCAACCTGATGCCGCTGATCTTTCGCCAGACCACCATTCGCGGCATTGCGGTGGCACCGCGTTCATCGTTCGACCGGATGAACGTGTTCCTCGCCGAGCACGACATTCGCCCGGTGATCGACCATGTGTATCCGTTCGAACAGGCGCGCGAGACCTATGAGCATCTGGCGAAAGGGGCGTTTGGCAAGGTAGTGATCAAGGTGAGCTGATCAGCGAAAACGTCAGACAAACCAAAGCCAGTCAGCTCAACTGACTGGCCTTTTTTACGTCTGTCTTAGTGCAAATCCTCCGGCCGCATCGTCAGAATAATCTTTCCGACATTCTGCGAAGACTCCATCCGCCGATGGGCATCGGCTGCGCGGGACAGCGGGAAGGTGCTGTCCACCACCGGTTCCAGGCTCGCAGCACCGGCGAAGCGCTTCAGCCAGTGGTCGCGAAAGCGCTGGATCATCGCGTGCTTCTCCGGCTGAGTGCGTGACTTCATCACCGTGCCGATGATTTGCAGGTGCCGGTAGAGGATGTGCTCCAGCTCCATGTCGACCTTGCCGCCGCCAAGAATGCCGACCTGCACCAGGCGGCCGCCGTGGGCCAGCGAGGCGATGTTGCGGGCGAAGTAGGGCGCGCCGACGAAGTCGATGATCACATCGACGCCGCGCCCTTGGGTTTTGTCGGCGATGACTGCGGCGAAATCCTCGCTCTTGTAGTCGATGGCCACGTCGGCGCCCAGGTGTTCGACGCGCGACAACTTGCTGCCTTCGGTGGTCGCGTACACCGTGGCGCCTGTGGCGTAGGCCAGTTGCACGGCAGCGGAACCGACGCCACCGGCGGCGGCATGAATCAGCACTGAGTCGCCTGACTTGAGTCGGGCCAGGTGCAGCATCGCTTCGTGGGCGGTGACGAACACTTCGGGAATCGCCGCTGCGTGCACATAGTCGAGCTGCGCCGGAATCGGCATGGCCATGCGGTAGTCGATGCGCGCCAGTTCGGCGTAGGCGCCGCCGCCGACCACGCCCATCACCCGGTCGCCGACGGCGAATCCGCTGACCTCGCTGCCTGTCTCGAGCACTTCTCCGGAAATCTCCAGGCCGATGATCAGCGAGTCACCAAAGTTCGCATGGCCGTAGCCGCCGGTTCGGTGCGTCAGGTCAGCACGGTTCACGCCGGCCGCGTAGACGCGCACCAGTAGATCGGTCGGGCGCACTTCAGGGTTGGGCGCTTCGCCGAGTTGCAGCACTTCTGCCGAACCGAATGCTTTCAGATTGATGGCTTTCATCTCAGCGTTGCTCCGTGTCGGCAAGGGTCGCATTGGCGATGGCCGAGGCAGTGATGGCGCCCGGGAATCCGACGTAAAAGGCCAGGTGAGTGATCGCCGCCGACAACTCTTCATGGCTCACGCCATTGCTGACAGCGCGGCGCAGGTGCGCGGGCAATTCTTCACAGTGGCCGCCGGCAATCAGCGCGGCGACAGTGATCAGGCTGCGCTCGCGGGGTGCCAATGCGGGGTCACTCCAGATCTGCGGGTACAGCGTTGAGTCAACGAATTGCGCCAGTTTCGGGGTGAAGGCGCGGGCGGCTTCGCGTGGGCTGCTGAAATCGATAGTCGACATGGAAATCCCCTTAAACCTGGCTGATGAATTTGTTGGTGAGGTAGTGCTCGATGCCTTCGATGCCGCCTTCGGAACCGTGGCCGCTTTCCTTCATGCCGCCGAACGGCAGCTCGGTGGCGACGATGCGGTACTGGTTGATGCCGATCATTCCGGCTTCCAGGCCATCGGCCACGTCGATCGCGGTGCGCGCATTGGAGGTGAACGCGTAGGCCGAGAGGCCATAGGGCAGGCGGTTGGCTTCTTGCAGCCCGTCGCTCAGTTCATCGAAAGGCATCAGTATCGCGATGGGGCCAAAGGGTTCTTCGTGCATGACTCGCGCATTCATCGGCACATCGGCCAATACGGTGGGCTGAAAGAAGAAACCCGCGCCCGGCAACGCTTCGCCACCGGCCAGCACTCGCGCGCCTTTCTCGACGGCGTCGGCGATCAGTTGCTCCATCTTCGCCAGTTGCCGTGGGTTGGCCAGCGGCCCGACCTGGGTTTGCGGATCCATGCCATCGCCGATTTTCAACGCCTGGGTGGCCGCAACGAAGTGCTCGACAAACTCGGCATAGGCCTCGCGCTGGATCAGGAAGCGAGTCGAGGAAATACACACCTGACCGGTGCCGCGAAAGCGATTGGCGACCCCTTCCACAGCAGCCTTTTCGATGTCGGCGTCAGCAAACACCAGCACCGGGCCGTGGCCGCCCAGTTCCAGTGTGATCGGCTTGACGCCTTCGGCGGCACGGGCCGAGAGCAGGCGACCGATTGGCACCGAACCGGTGAAGGTCACTTTGCGAATGATCGGTGAGGCAATCAAATGGCTGGACACTTGATCCGGCACGCCGAACACCACTTGCAGCACGCCTTTGGGCAGGCCGGCATCGTCCAGAGCCCGGGCCAGGGCCAGCGCGGTGGAAGGGCTTTCCTCGCCGGGTTTGAGCACCACACTGCAACCGGCGGCCAGCGCTGCCGAGAGCTTGCGCGCCGGGGTGATGGCCGGGAAGTTCCACGGTGTGAATGCCGCGACCGGGCCAATCGCCTGGCGTTTGACCAGTTGCAGTACCCCAGGTCGATTGGCCGGCACGACACGGCCGTCGATGCGTCGTGCGCTTTCGGCGAACCACTCGAAATACTCCGCCGCACGGGTCACTTCATCGAGGCTTTCGCGCAGTGGCTTGCCTTCTTCCAGCGTCATTTGCGCAGCGATTTGCGGGGCGCGTTCGAGGATCAGGTCGGCGGCGCGCTTGAGGATTTTTGCGCGCTGGTCCGGCACGGTCTGGCGCCATTGGTCGAAGCTCAGTCGGGCCACTTCGAGGGCGTGATCCAGGTCTTCGGCGGTGGCCAGTGGCACCTGGCCGATTTCCTCGCCGGTCGCCGGGTTGACCACCGCAGCGGTCGCGCGGTCTTGGGCGGTGAGCCATTGACCATCGATGAAGAGATAGAGCGGATCGTAAGGAGTGTTCATGGATGTCGCCTTCATGGTTGAGGATTCATTCGGCGCCTTGTACGCAGTGGTTCAGGCGTCCCGTGGAATCCAGTCTATGGAAGGCGCGCCGTTTGATTTAGCCGGCCGCGAGGGAATCACTGTTGTCCCAGAGGGTAATATCGAGCGCAGGAGCGAGCGTGTAGCATCCGACGTTATCCGCAGTGCTTGCAGGTCTACAGGACGATCAGGATGGACAAACTTTCAAACATGTCGGTGTACATCAAGGTAGTCGAGATGGGCAGTTTCACTGCCGTGGCCAACCATCTCGACTCCACCGTTGGTAACGTATCGCGTGCGGTTTCGGCGTTGGAAAACGTGCTCGACACCCGCCTTTTGCAGCGCTCCACACGGCGTCTCTCGGTGACCGACGCGGGCCGGCGGTTTTATGAGCGCTGCGTGAAGATTCTCGCTGACCTGGAAAGCGCCGAAGCCGAGGCGAGCAATGCCGCCTTGCAACCACGAGGGACGTTACGGGTGCACTGCGTGCCCGGACTGGCCCGGCAACTGGTGACCGGCGCGGTGCTGGAATATCGCCAGGCCTTCCCTGAAGTGACCGTCGACCTGATGCTCTCCCAGCGCATGCCCAATCTGCTCGAGGATCAGTTGGATGTGTCGATCCTGATCGCGCGCACGCTACCGGATTCGGCGTATGTCAGCCAAAAGATCGGCGTCAGTCACTGCGTACTGGTGGCCTCCCCGCAATACCTGGCGCGGCATGGAGCACCCGAAACGCCGGAGCAGCTTTGCGATCATCAATGCCTGCTGCTCGGTACCGTGGATTACGTACGCGATGAATGGCAGCTCAAAAGCAAGGCAGGCGACGCGACGTTCATCCCGACCGGGCCGAGTTTCAGCGTGAATGATATGGATGCAATGGCCGTGGCCATTCGCGAAGGGGCGGGGATTGGTCTGTTGGCAGGCTTCACGGCGATCGACGATTTGCGTGCCGGCAGGCTGGTGCGGGTACTGCCTGATTACCACACCTATGAGCGCAATGTTTATGCCGTCTACACGTCTCGCCAGTTTGTCGATGCGAAGATCACGCGATTCATCGATACGTTGAAAACCCGGGTTGGCGCGCAGCTGGCGAGCACTGCTGAGGAACTTGTCGATTGAAGCGGTAAAAGCATTTGCGTCTCAGCGAAGCCACTCTGAGACGCAATGGGGTGCGAGGTATTGGCTTGATCAGCCGTTGCTGCAGCCGCTGCCCATGACCTCGTATTGCAGGATGTGCTGCTTGCCTTGGGAATCCTGATAGGTCATGTGCACCGGCACTACGGCGCAGACATCCGGCACGGGATCTTCCGAGATGATTTTGGCGACGTCGAGGTGAGTGGCGTAGGTGTATTGCTCGACGGGAGGCGTGGTAGTCGATTCCTGAGCCATGACCACCGAGCTGAAGCCAAAAAGTGCGAGAACGAGCATTGAGATTTTCATGGGGATATTCCTTTGCTGAAGTTGAGTGTGCTGCTGGAACAAACTCTATGCGGCGGCTGGCGGAGGAAACAGGCGCGGATCGGGTAAAGACTGTTTACGGTTTGAGCCACAATCGGCATGGGGTGAACGATCGCGCAGGGCTCAGCGCAAACAAAAAAAGGCGCCGTTGAGGGCGCCTTTTGTTTGTCTCGGTTTTTTACGGCTCGCCAGGCAATTGGCAGCTACGAAAGCGCCGGGCTGATCTCGGCGGATTTCACTGAGTAGCTTGCCACTCGCGCCGAAATCCACTCCCGACTGTAAGCCAGCACATTCTCGGCAGTGGCCGTGGGAAAGTGAATAAACCCATGCGGACACTCCGGCAGCACATGCATTTCCACCGGCGCCGCGTGTCGCCAGCGCTCGGTGATGAGCCGCGTGTCATCCAGCAGCGGATCGAGCTCACCGGCAAACAGCAATGCTGGCGGCAGTCCGCTGAAATCGCCATACAGCGGCGACAGCGGTGGCTGGCGTCGTTGTTCGTCGCTGATATCCGGCGTAAGCAGGCGTAACGCTTCGACCATCCCGGGGCCGTCGAGCACCAGAGTATCGGCGGGTGCGGTGCGCACGCTGGGCGTGCCGGTCAGGTCGTAGACGCCGTAATACAGCAGCGCGCCGCAGATCCGTTGCAGCAGTTGCGGCGAAGATTCAAGGGCGAGCAGGGTGGCCGCCGCCAGATGCCCACCGGCCGATTCGCCGACGACTACTACGGGCAATCCGGCAAATTCAGCATTGTTCAAGATGCCGCGAGTGGCGCGCAGACAGTCTTCCAGCAAACCCTCGATTGGCGTCGACACCGCCAGCCGATAATCCACCGACACCACCGCCACGTCGCAGGTGTTGACGATAGCGAGGTTGAACGGGTCGTTCATCTGCGCATTGCCGATCACCCAGCCGCCGCCGTGGAAATCCACGACAACACCTTTGGCTTTGCCCTTGGGGCGGATGATGCGTACCGGCACCGTGTCGATGATCATCCGCTCGGCGGTCAGCCCATGTTGGCGCAGCTTGCCAGCGCCGCCGATCTGACCCGCCCGCAGCAACGCCTGAATCAGCCTTGGGGTGACTCGATTGCGCACCTTGAAGCGCGGCAGCCAGGCGAGCTTTGTGTTGAACGCGCGAATTTGCGCCAGTTCGCGCTCGCCTTGCGGCCAGGGAAAATCGCTCACAGGCGATTTTTCATCAGGATCGAGCAGTTCAGCGCCAGTGCAACGCACAGCCACGCCAGGTACGGGAACAGAATCAGCCCCGTGACCACGTCCAGTTGCAGCGCGAGCACGACCATCACCGCGACGACCACCCACAGCACCGCCAGAATTACCAGCGCCGCCAGCACCTGATGCGCGCCGAAGAACACCGGCGTCCACAGCGTATTCAGAGCGATTTGCGCGGCCCACAAGGCCAGCACCGTTTGGCTGCCGGGGATCAGGCTCAGGCGATAACCGGCCCAGGCCAGCAGCAGGTAAATGATTGTCCAGGCCACGGGAAAGGCCCAGTTGGGCGGGGTGAAAGAGGGTTTGGTCAGCGATTCATACCACGGGCCGGGTTTGAACATCACGCCCGTGGTTGCCGCCGCCGCGCAGGCCAAGAGGAAGATGAAAAAGGTCATTGCCAGTCCTTAGCTGTGATCAGCTGTTATGGAGAGTTAAGAAGAGGACGCTTCGCTGCGCAAAAAGTTTGTTTGCAAACACAAAATGGCAGGCAAGTTGAACTAAAAACTGACCGTCGCGTCAGGATAAACAGTGCCTTTTCCCACCGACGCGGACGACAACATGTACACCTATCACATCGAATACCGTTTCAACGGCGAGCCTCGTACTTATCTGCTCGAACTCAAGGACGCGCAACTGGCCGAGCACGACGCGGCGATGCATCTGCTGGAACTGCATCTGGGCGATGCCGAAAACAGCCTGGTCATGCCCACGGCGGATTCGACGCCAGAGCAGATTCTTGAGCAGGCCGAGCGGGTAGGGATTACGGATATCCGGGTGGTCAGCCGGACTAATTGACCTTCAACTGCGGCGCAGGCGGCGGCAGGACCTGACCCGGATTCACGCCATGCGCCGCAGTGCAAGCGCCATCCCCGCGCCCACGAGACCCATGCAAGCGATCAGCACCGGGAAAGACATCCACCATGGAACGCCGGACGTCATCATGCTGAACTCCGACATGCCGCCGATGCCGGCAATCAGGTTCAACGGAAGGAACACGACGTTGATCAGCGTCAGCTTGCGCAGCGCCCGGTTCATGCTGTTGTTGGCGAGATTGCCATGGGACTCGATCAGGTTGGCGAACACCTTGGCGTGAATTCTGGCCTGCTGGAAGCTTTGTTCGTTTTCCACGATCAGGTCGTTCAGCGATTCCAGTTGACCGTCACTGAAGCCTTGGCGTTGGCCGTGGTTGCGCAGCAGCGTCAGCACTGCGCCGTTACTTTGAATCGCATTCACGTAGTACACGAGGCTTTCGCTCAGGTTGTACATCTGCGCCAGTTGCTGATTGTCCATCGCACGGGTGAATTGATGCTGAATCTCCCGGGCGATCTGTTTGACCACGCGCAGATGCCCGAGGTAGTGATGAACGCTTTCAGCGAGCAACGCCATCAGCACATCCAGTGGCCCGGTCATTTGCGCATCTTGCTCAAGGCTGGAGAGCAGCGAGTTGCTCGCACAAATAACCACCAGGCGCTTTTCGCTCAGCACCACTCCGAATGACGAGACGTTGAATGCTCGCCCGTCGAAGCTTTCCGGGCGCTTCCAGATCAGGAACAGGTGATCCGGTTTGATTTCGATCCGGGCCACCTCGTCCGGATCCAGTGACGACTCCAGCACTTGAGCGCCAATGCCCAGACTTGTTTGCAACGTCGATTGCTCGACGGCGTTCGGGGCGACGGCCAGCCAGACAGTCGCCTCGTCTTCGGTGCCCTGGCGCAGTGCGCCGCAATCAATGCAATAGCGTTCAATCATCGCTCACCACGCCTGGCCACGGTGTTTGAGCTCGAGCCTTTGCGTGAACGCTTGCAGCACGCGCCGATACAACTCGTCGCCTAGCACGGCGTCTTCGATGCCGGCGTCGAGGTTGGGGTTATCGTTCACCTCGATGACCAGAACCCGATCGCCCGCCTGCTTGAGGTCGACGCCGTAGAGGCCATCGCCGATCAGCCCTGCCGTCTGTACCGCGAGTTGCACGACGTCGGGCGGGGCTTGCTCGACGGGCACCGCCTCGCACATGCCGTTGATCTCGCCGGGCAGGGCCTTGTGGTTGTAAATCTGCCAATGCCCCTTGGACATGAAGTACCTGCAGGCATACAGCGCCTCGCCATTGAGCACCCCGACGCGCCAATCGTATTCGGTGTAGCAGTACTCCTGGGCGAGCAGCAGAACCGAGTGCTCGAATAACTCCTGTGCAGCCGTGGCCAGCGCTTGCGCATCGGTGACCTTGATAACCCCCCGTGAAAAACAGCCATCGGGGATTTTCAGTACCAAGGGAAAACCCAGACGACGCCCGACGTTTTCAAGTTCCTGCGGACGATCCTTGTAGAGAATTTCCGTTACGGGCATGCCCAGACCTCGGCGCTTCAACAGGTCGGCCAGATAAACCTTGTTGGTGCAGCGCAGGATGGACGACGGATCGTCAATCACCACGAGGCCTTCGCTTTCCGCCTTCTTGGCAAACCGATAGGTGTGATCATCCACTCGCGTGGTTTCGCGGATGAACAGCGCATCGAATTCGGCGAGCCGCGCATAGTCCTTTTTCTCGATCAGCTCGACATCGATGCCCAGCTGTTCGCCCGCTGCGATGAAACGCTGCAATGCCTCGGGGTTCGAGGGCGGTAGGGCTTCGTCAGGATCATGCAGGATGGCCAGGTCGTATCGGGCCACACGTTTGGAGGCTGGCTGACGCCACGTCCTGCGATTGAAAGCATCCAGTGCATCAGCGAAAACGTGCTGCTGTTCGTCGCGAAGCCTGTGCAGCGCCCCGGCTTTGATGCCCGCAATCTGCCAGGTCTCACCACGGCGAAACTCCACCAGCAGGATAGGGCAGGGGAACGCCTCGAACAGCTGACGGCCGATCTCTTGCAGCGGCTCGATCGAGGCCTTGCCGAAGTACAGCGACAGCGTGAAAGCCTCGGTTTCGCCGTATGGATGGTTGGCCAGCGCTCGCTCCAGGGTGCGTTCCAGATCGTTCAGCCCGACCCCGTAAAGCGCTTTGCGCGCCAGCTCGCTGACGGTACGAACCGAGGGGAACACCTTGTGCCCGCGCGCCTCGGCCAGCAGTGAGCAGTAATAGCCCTGGCCGAGATATTTGTAGTTGCGGCAGAGGTTGATGACTTGGGTGCGATGAGGAAAATCGTCGCTGTGTTCAAGGTAATCCTGAGCGAGCATCAGGCTCTCGCTGGGCAAGTAATCAGCCCAGTCATCCTTGCGTTCGACCAGTATGAGCAATCGACTTCCCGAGGGCTTGATACTGGGAGGTTCCTCGCTGAGGGAGATTGTCGAATGCTCGGTTTTGTCTAATACTTCGTTCACGTTGGCTTGCACCGCTGACATGAGTAATGAATCCCTGTTGAAGAAGACGCCGCTTCAATAAATCACGGGCCACTGGGCCTGTCCCGGTTCGTTACTCAAACTTTACGGTGCGGTCATGTCTTTTGATTTTCGCTTTGCGTCGATGGACGATATCGACGATCTGGTCGAGCTGGAGCGGGCGTGTTTTGCCCTCGACCGGTTGAATCAGCGCAACTTCAGCTGGATGCTCAGTCGAGCCAATGCGGCGCTGATTGTCGCTACATCGGACGCCAGACTTGCCGGTTATGCCTTGGTGCTTTTTCACCGCGGCACTTCGCTGGGGCGCTTGTATTCCATTGCCGTCAGCCCTGTGTGGCGCGGACATGCGCTTGGCCAGCGTTTGCTGGAGGAAGCCCAGGCCTGCGCATTGGCGCGCAATTGCGCATGGCTGCGGCTGGAGGTGCGCGCGGACAACAGCGCTGCCATCCGCCTCTACGAAGCCAACGGCTATCAGCGCTTTGCCAGCGTCGAGGACTATTACGAAGACCACTGCGAGGCGTTGCGCTACGAGAAGCGCATCCTGTGCGAAGCGCCCGCACCCGCCCGCCAAGTGCCGTACTACCAGCAGACCACCGAATTCACCTGCGGCGCGGCGTGCCTGCTGATGGCGATGTCCGCCATCGATCCGACCCGTGCCATGACCCGAGCGGAGGAAATCCAGCTATGGCGCGAGGCAACCACCATTTTCATGACCGCCGGCCACGGTGGCTGCAGCCCTCAGGGCCTCGCATTGGCCGCCTGGCGGCGCGGTTTCGATGTGCGCCTGGAGGTCAGCCACCAGGGCTCGCTTTTTCTTCACGGCGTACGCAGCACAGAGAAAAAGTCGATCATGCAGCTGGTCGAGGATGGTTTTGCCCAAGACCTGGCGACCACGCAAGTGCAGCAGGTGCTGGCGTCAAGTCTGGATGTCGGTGCGGCGTTGGCGGCCGGCTACAAACCGGTGGTGCTGATCAGCAGCTACCGATTCACCCGCTTGAAAGCGCCGCATTGGGTGATCATCACCGCGTGTGACCAGGACTTCGTCTATTTGCATGATCCGGATGTCGATCACAGCAAGTTGAAACGCGGCCTGGACTGCCAGCACTTGCCGGTCAGTCACCAGGAATTTCTGCGCATGACGGTGTTTGGCGTACAGCGGGTTCGCGCAGCGGTGATGCTGCGCTCCCGTTGAGGCGTGGGTGGCTAGGCGCCGAGCCCTTCATCGCCGATACAGTAGCGATCCCTGCCTTTTTGCTTCGCTGCATAAAGCAGCTTGTCAGCCGACTCGATAAGAGTGGCGGGGGTCACTTCATGTTCGGCCGGTTTGCCAACCGCAATACCTGCACTGGCAGTGACGTGACCCTGCGGATGGGCTCTGTGCTCCAGCCGCAAGGAGCGAATAGCCTCAAGTATTTCCTGGGCCACAAGCGCGGCCCCGCGAATATCCGTGTTGGGCAGCAACACGGAGAATTCCTCTCCGCCATACCGCACGGCCAGATCACCGGGCCGTTTTACCGCTTGCGCAATCGCTTGGCCGACAGCGCTGAGGCAATCGTCACCCGCCGCATGGCCGTAGGTGTCGTTGTAGAGCTTGAAGTGATCAACGTCGAGCATGATCAATGAAATCGACGAGCCCTGACGTCTGGCCAGGCGAATCTCGTCGGCCAGCGCGGTGTCCAGGCGGCGGCGGTTGGCCAGCCCGGTCAGGCTGTCGGTCAACGCCATGTCCTTCATGGCCTGGTGTGCCTTGCGCAGATCCTTTTCCATCACCATGCGTTGGCGCAATTGCTTCAAGACAATCAGCCCGAAGACCGTGAACGCCGTGATTACCGACATCAACACGAATCCGGTTTTGATCAGGTCCCAGCGCCACGGCGCAATGATCGATTCGCGGGAAAGTCCGGTTTCAACCACCAACGGGTACGTGGTCAAGGCGCGGTAACCGTACAAACGCTGGGTGCCGTCGACGATGGCTCGGACCTCGGCGATACCTTGATTGGAATAGGGCAGGTAGTTCTTGAATACCTCACTGTCGGCCAGGCTCTGACCGATCACCGAAGCGATGAAGGGGCGGCGTACGAGGATCGTGCCGTTGCGTAGCGCCAGGACCAGCGCACCTTTGTCGTCGATCTTGAAATCCCCGTAATAGTCGACGAAGTAACTGACCTTGATCGTCCCCAGCAGCACGCCGGCAAAGGAGCCGTCCGGGTTATTCAAGCGACGCGAAATCGGGATGATCAGGTCGTCGGTGGATTTGCTTTTGACGACATCGCCGATGCGCACGTTTCGATCGGTGTGGGTGCGGTGGTACTGGAAGTAATCGCGGTCGGCGTTGTTCGCCGGGTCCGGGATGATTTCCTTGTCGGTGACGATCCAGTGCCCGTCCGGCCCGTAAATGAACAGGCCGTGCAGCTGCGGCATCAGCTTGGCCTGCTGGACCAGCAACTTGTGGATGCGCGGCACGTCAATGTTCTGCAAACCATCGCCTTCGACGCGCTCGCCCAGCGCGGCGGTCAATACGTCGACTTGGCGAATGGCGTCCTCGGCATGCTGTGCTGTCGCCCGAGCGAGGTTGGTGACCGAATCCCGGGCGGACGAAAACGCGGAGTGGTAGTCACGCCACGTCCGCCATCCTTCCACTCCCAGAAACGCCAGAATCACCGTCAGCATGAAGATCACGGTCAGGCGGAAAGCGGCTATCTCGCTGGCAGCTTTGATGGGAGCGGTTTCTGCGGCGTCATGCCCTTTGCTGTCGGGCAGTTTACGACCGAGCATGTGAAGGTCCTTATGCTTGTCATCTCTCATCTCCTGAAAGATGACCATCCGTTTCCACTGGGGATTCAATTTATTGCCTTGGGCAAGCGGCGGCCATTGGATCGTTCAAAGCGGTGCCGGGTCAACATCTGTAACTGAAGCGCGCTTTAAGGTGAGACTTGTGAGTGAAATCATCACGGCCGGTGACTTGAACATCGATCTGCATAACGCCAGCGAACCTGGCCTGTTCAAATGGCTGCTCGCCAGTTTTCTGATGGGCAAAAGGATTCAGGGCGCCATCGCCGCCAAGGCGTACCAAGTCATAGTAGAGCAGCATCAGAAAGACACGCCGCAAAAACTCGCGCAGTGTACGCATCGGCAACTGGTGTCGATGCTGGGGCAGGCGCGTTACGTGCGCTACGACGAGAGCACGGCGGCGCGCTTACTCGCGTTGGCCAACAAGCTCAACAGCGAGTATGCCGGCAAGGTCAGTAACATCGTGGCAGCGAGTGCGGATCGTAAGGCGCTGGAGAAGCGCCTGTCCGAGTTCGAGGGGATAGGGCCGAAGACTGTCGAAATCTTCATGAGGGAAGCGGCTGCGGTGCTGTTTTGAGCTTGCGGTTTGCCGATGCACAAGGCAGCTACCAACCGCTCACATCGCAACAAACCTTCCCGCCAGTTCGCTCATCATGATCAGCGTTCCGCCGGCAAATATTGCACAACCCAGCAGAAACTGGACTCCAGGAGCGAAGGTCAGGCCAGAGGTGAAGCTCGGATTTTTATGCGTTCTCATGTCGCGCTCCTGTCACCGATGAAAACGTTCGGCCATGTCCACTGAGCGGCTTCGCTGCGCGGATGCGCGTTTGGCAACCATGGGCATCATGGCTGGGGTGTCATCGAGTGGTGGCTGCTCGTCCGATGGCTGGACGGTAGTCTCGTCGGCGAAATTATTCGGGAGCAGGGTGCCCAGACCGAATACATTCACCGCCATGCTGACTTTCAGCCCGCGACAGGCCTGTCGGCAGTCCAGTTCGAAACCAGCGGAGGCCTGCTCCATCAAGCGTTGAAAATGTTCAGAGGTCAGTGCCAGGACTTTGCTGCTTTTCATGTTGTTCTCCTTGAGCAAGTGGCGACCCCGGGACGGGGCCGCCGGGACTGGGTTCAGACATCTCTGCCTTGCACATAACCGGAACCCAGATCAGCACCGGTCACCGGTTCGCTGAGTGGGTCAGAGGCTGTGCGGGTCTTCATCGCTTCCAGCACTTGTTCGTCTTCAGCAGGAAGGTTGACGGTCGCCAGACCATCGCCGCCGTCGACCGCCGGCTCTGGGTTTTCCACGTACTCCCACGCACCGCCCTCGTTCCACGGGCCACGAACGTTGGGTTCGCCAGACATGTTGAAGTACTTGTTGGTGAACTCCGGCATGCCCGGCAGTTTGCCCTGGGGGAAGTTTGGCTGGATCGAATGCAGGGCTTTTTCGAACGACTGTTGATGGGCAATTTCCCGCGTCATCAAAAAGCCAAGCGCCTCTTTCACGCCAGGGTCATCGGTGATGTTGATCAAGCGTTCGTAGAGAATTTTCGCCCGCGCTTCAGCTGCGATATTGGAACGGAAATCGGCGGTCGGCTCGGTGATCGAATCCACATACGCCGCTGTCCACGGCACACCGGCCGAATTGACCAGAGGCGCGCCTGCGCCATAGAGCAGGCTGGTGATGTGCGAGTCATTGCCGGCGCCATTCAGCGCGCGATACAGCTCGCCTTCTTCCTGAACGCCCTCGGCGAGTTGCCCCTTCGCACCTTTGTTGAGCATCACGATGATCGAACCGACCACCTCCAGATGACTCAATTCCTCGGTGGCAATGTCCAGCAGGAGATCTTTGCGCCCCGGATCTTCCTCGGCCAGGGCTTGAGTGAAGTAGCGCGCTGCCGCGGCCAATTCGCCATTGGCGCCCCCGAATTGTTCCAAAAGCAGATTGGCCAGACCGGGATTGGGCTCGGCCACTCGAACGGTGTACTGAAGTCGCTTGTTATGTATGAACATTCAAATTTTCCTCAGACCAGGCTATCGCGCAGTCACCCTTGTGGGTGTGAGCGCATGCATAGTTGTGAGGAGCGGGTGGGGCGGAAATTTCGTTTATTGCGAGGCGGCAGGACGGACGGCAGAGGGCGGAAAGTTCCGGAAACAGGACGGTTGGCTCAGGGTCAGGGTTCACCCGTGACATCTAGAATCAAAAGCCCCTCACCCCAGCCCTCTCCCGGAGGGAGAGGGAGCAGACCGGGTCGTTCTGTGGAAATAAGCAGACCCGATTTAAGCGTCAAGCGATCTTCAACGCCCTCAGCACCACCAGCGTCTGCTCGGCGAACACCTGCGCCTGTGCGGTCAGTGCGGCAATATTGGCTTCAGCAGTGAGCAGCGGCTGGCCGTTGTCGACCAGCACTTCACCTTGTTCGCTGATTACCCCCCACGCCAGTTGTGCCCACTCGGCTGGTTGCTGTTTGCCTTGTTTGATCGAAATCAGGAACAACTGCTGGAAGCGGCTGACCGTGACGCCACCACCCGTGACCGGGCTGGCCAGGGTCTGGATGTTGGCGCCGTACAGCGAGCGTTTGCATAGTTGCAGATTGAGTGCGGCGCAGCGTCCGCTGACCTGCGACTCGGCAGCTTCGCTCTGGCACGGCGCCACAGCGCCCATGCCGATCAGCACCGCGAGGGCTTGTTCGAGGTCGTCGTAAGCCAGCGCAGCCTCGGACAGCAACTGACGCATCGATTTGGCGGCATAGTCCTGCGCCGCCAGCGCATCGAGTACCGGGCCGTAAATCTCCGGTTGCAGGGTCGCTTCGCCGGCAGGACCGGTGACCGAGCCTGCCACGGTGTCCCAGGGTTGCAGCAGCACAAAACGCGTGTGGAGCATTCGCGCGCGGCGTTCGGCAGCGGACAGGCGGGTCGCGCCACGCACGTACAGATCGCGGCGGAAGTGCTGGTTGACGAAATAGTCACGCGCTTGCTCACGCATGACCGGGTGTTCGATGGTTTCCAGAAAGTCCATGCCTTCGGCGCTCAGGTTGAGCGGGTCGACCGAATCCAGCGGCACGGCGGTGGTGGCGTAGTCGAGCTTGGCCGGGGCCAGCGCGTCGACCATGTCGGCGAAGTACATGCAATTCCAGTCGCGGTTGAAGTATTCGTGGGCGACGTAATGACGATCCTGGCCTTTGATGCTCTGCAGCCGTGCGCCGAGACTCGGCGCCGCAGCAGCGTATTTCGGGTTGGCGGCGAGCAACGCTTCGGAGAATTGCAGCGCGGCGTCGATGCGCTGATCGGAGCGCGAGGAGGCATTGGCAAAGCGGTCGTGCAGGCTGAACAGGTTGCGCAGGGGCGCCGACGGCGACCAGCCCGGAAAGCAGTTGTAGCTGACGTAGAGCATGCCGCCGGGTTTCAGGTGGCGGCGGGCGAATTCGACGATGAGTTTCTGGTTGTCGCGGCTGACCCAGGTCCAGATGCCGTGCAGGCTGATGCTGTCGAACTGTGGCAGGTCATTGCGCGCCAGCAGCTGTTCGAAACTGTCGTCATACAGACGGGCGCCGTTGTTGGCGGCGGTCGCGAGGTCGATGGCATGGGCCGCCATGCCCGGGTGGAAATCGGTGCCGACAAACGAACCCGGATTGGCCGTGGCGTGGATGTTGATCGATACGCCCTGACCAAAGCCCAGTTCGCAGTGCACGCCGTCGTTGCTGTCCAGCGTGGCGAAACCGCGCAACAACAGGCAGTAACGCAGGAATACCGGATTGATCTCCCGGCTATAGCTGTAGGTGTAGCCTTCGTCGGTGAAATAACCTTCGTTCCAGGCGTTGCTCATGGGGGCGGTCTCTTGTTCTCGGAAGTGATGGCAGTCTTATAAGGGGTTGTCGCTGCGCGCGACAAGTAGAAAAACCGGATACTTTCCTGACACACCAGATCCCCTGTAGGAGTGAGCCTGCTCGCGATAGCGGTGTTTCAGTCACCATCAATTAA
>NZ_QETJ01000045.1:0-33742 GCF_003105095.1 Pseudomonas sp. NDM
GCGATAGCGGTGTGACAGCCAACACATGGGTTGAATGTTACACCGCTATCGCGAGCAGGCTCACTCCTACAAGGGGTAGCGCTCGACTTAGAGACCGTAGCTCATCAGGCGATCGTAACGGCGCTTGAGCAGCGCTTCGTTATCGAACTGCTTGAGCATCGCCAGTTGCGAGCTCAGTTCGGCGCGGATCGACGCAGCCGCCGCAGCCGGATCACGGTGGGCGCCGCCCAGTGGCTCGCTGATCACCTTGTCGACGATGCCGAGCCCTTTCAAACGCTCGGCGGTGATGCCCATTGCTTCAGCGGCATCCGGCGCTTTCTCGGCGGTTTTCCACAGGATCGAAGCGCAACCTTCCGGCGAGATCACCGCGTAGGTCGAATATTGCAGCATGTTCAGTTGATCGCAGACGCCGATGGCCAGTGCGCCGCCGGAACCACCCTCACCGATCACGGTGGCGATGATCGGGGTTTTCAGGCGCGCCATCACACGCAGGTTCCAGGCGATCGCTTCGCTCTGGTTGCGCTCTTCGGCGTCAATGCCCGGGTAGGCACCCGGGGTGTCGATGAAGGTCAGGATCGGCATCTTGAAGCGCTCGGCCATCTCCATCAGGCGGCAGGCCTTGCGGTAGCCTTCCGGGCGCGGCATGCCGAAGTTGCGGCGGACTTTCTCGCGTACTTCACGGCCCTTCTGGTGGCCGATGATCATCACCGGCTGGTCTTCCAGACGGGCGATACCGCCAACGATGGCAGCGTCGTCGGAGAAGTGACGGTCGCCGTGCAACTCGTCGAACTCGGTGAAGATGTGCTCGATGTAGTCGAGGGTGTAAGGGCGTTTCGGGTGACGCGCCAGGCGTGCGATCTGCCAACTGGTCAGCTTGCCGAAAATGTCTTCGGTCAGCGTCTTGCTCTTGTCCTGCAGGCGGGAGATCTCATCGCCGATATTCAGCGAATTGTCATTACCGACCAAGCGCAACTCTTCGATCTTGGCTTGCAGGTCGGCGATCGGCTGTTCGAAATCTAGAAAATTCGGGTTCATAGGCGTCCGTCTTGGGTCGTGTCCCAAGTGAGCTTGGGCCGGCCGGTTGTCTATTCGCGCCCTACCTTAAGGGAGAGGCGCGCTGAGGTCGAGATTAAAAATTCAGGTTGCGGGCAAGCGCAATGATGGCACTTGCCGGTCAACGGTATTGGAGGAAGACGTTGTCTCGCCCGAACTGGTCACGCAGGGCTTGAATCAAGGCATCCGCCGGGTCGATCCGCCAGGTCTCGCCGAACTGCAGCAAGGTCTTCGCATCCGGGCTGGTGTACTCCATGGTCACCGGGCACGCGCCGCGATGACGCTTGAGCAGTTCGCCCAACCAGCGTAGCTGATCGCCTTTGAGATCCTGGGTGTGCAGCTTCAGGCGCAAACTCTCGGCCAGATTGGTCCGCGCATCCTCCATGCTCATCACGCGTTTGACCCGCAGGCGCAGGCCGCCGGAGAAGTCGTCGTTGCTGACTTCGCCCTCGACCACCACCATCGCGTCGGTCTGAAGCAGTGACTGCGCGGAATGGAACGCATCGGCAAACAGCGACGCCTCGATCCGCCCGGAACGGTCGTCGAGGGTGATGAAGCCCATTTTGTCGCCCTTCTTGTTCTTCATCACCCGCAGGGCAATGATCATCCCCGCCACAGTCTGCGTATCGCGCGCCGGTTTCAGGTCGATGATGCGCTGACGGGCGAAGCGGCGAATCTCGCCTTCGTACTCGTCGATCGGGTGACCGGTCAGGTACAGGCCCAAGGTGTCTTTTTCACCCTTGAGACGTTCCTTGAGGGTCAGCTCCTTGGCCTTGCGATGGGATGCATAAACGTCGGCATCTTCTTCGACGAACAAACCGCCAAACAGATCGGCGTGACCACTGTCGTGAGTACGCGCAGTCTGCTCGGCCGCCTTGATAGCTTCTTCCATCGCCGCCAGCAGCACCGCGCGGTTGCGGTCGATGTTGGCTTGATAGGCTTTCTGCTCGTCATGGAAATACGGGCCGAGGCGATCCAGCGCACCGCTGCGAATCAGGCCATCGAGGGTGCGTTTGTTGATGCGCTTGAGGTCGACCCGCGCGCAGAAATCGAACAGATCCTTGAATGGACCGGCCTGACGCGCTTCGGTGATCGCTTCCACCGGGCCTTCACCGACGCCTTTGATCGCGCCGAGGCCATAAACGATACGGCCGTCGTCGTTCACCGTGAACTTGAACTCCGAAGTGTTCACGTCTGGCGCGTCGAGACGCAGCTTCATCGTGCGCACTTCCTCGATCAAGGTCACGACCTTGTCGGTGTTGTGCATGTCCGCCGAGAGTACCGCGGCCATGAACGGCGCCGGGTAGTGAGCTTTCAGCCAGGCGGTCTGGTACGACACCAGACCGTAGGCGGCGGAGTGGGACTTGTTGAAGCCGTAACCGGCGAATTTTTCCACCAGGTCGAAAATGTTACCGGCAAGGTCGGCGTCGATGCCGTTGGTCGCGCAACCTTCAATGAAACCGCCGCGCTGCTTGGCCATTTCCTCGGGCTTTTTCTTACCCATCGCTCGACGCAGCATGTCCGCACCACCGAGGGTGTAACCGGCCATGACCTGGGCAATCTGCATCACCTGTTCCTGATACAGGATGATGCCGTAAGTCGGCGCCAGTACCGGCTTGAGGCCGTCGTACTGGTAGTCCGAGTGCGGATAGGCCAGCTCGGCGCGCCCGTGCTTACGGTTGATGAAGTCGTCCACCATGCCCGATTGCAGCGGGCCCGGACGGAACAGGGCCACCAGTGCGATCAAGTCTTCCAGGCAGTCGGGCTTGAGCTTTTTGATCAGCTCCTTCATGCCGCGGGATTCAAGCTGGAACACCGCGGTGGTTTCGGCTTTTTGCAGCAACTGATAGGTCGGCTTGTCGTCCAGCGGGATAAAAGCGATATCCAGCGGCGGCTCGTTGACCTTGGCGCGGTCGCGGTTGATGGTTTTCAGCGCCCAGTCGATGATCGTCAGCGTACGCAGGCCGAGGAAGTCGAACTTCACCAGACCGGCTGCCTCAACGTCGTCCTTGTCGAACTGGGTCACCAGACCGTCGCCGGCCTCGTCGCAATAGATTGGCGAGAAGTCGGTCAGCTTGGTCGGTGCGATCACCACACCACCGGCGTGCTTACCGACGTTACGCACCACGCCCTCGAGCTTGCGCGCCATCTCCCAGATTTCCGCGGCTTCTTCATCGACCTTGATGAAGTCACGCAGGATCTCTTCCTGCTCGTAGGCTTTTTCCAGGGTCATGCCGACTTCGAACGGAATCATCTTCGACAGACGATCCGCCAGGCCGTAGGACTTGCCCTGCACACGCGCCACGTCGCGCACCACAGCCTTGGCGGCCATGGAACCGAAGGTGATGATCTGGCTCACCGCGTTGCGACCGTATTTCTCGGCCACGTAATCGATCACGCGGTCGCGACCGTCCATGCAGAAGTCGACGTCGAAGTCGGGCATGGAGACCCGTTCCGGGTTGAGGAAACGTTCGAACAGCAGGTCATATTCCAGCGGGTCGAGGTCGGTGATCTTCTGTACGTAAGCCACCAGCGACCCGGCACCCGACCCACGGCCCGGACCTACCGGTACGCCGTTGTTCTTGGCCCACTGGATAAAGTCCATCACGATCAGGAAGTAACCGGGAAAGCCCATCTGGATGATGATATCCAGCTCGAAATTCAAGCGATCGACATACACCTGACGCTTGGCTTCGTAGTCTTCGGTGGTGTCCCTGGGCAGCAGCACCGCCAGGCGTTCTTCGAGACCTTCGAAGGAAACCTTGCGGAAATATTCGTCGATGGTCATGCCATCGGGGATCGGGAAGTTGGGCAGGAAGTGCGTGCCCAGCTTCACGTCGATGTTGCAGCGCTTGGCAATCTCGACGGTGTTTTCGATGGCGTCGGGAATATCGCTGAACAGCTCGAGCATTTCCTCGGCGCTTTTCAGGTATTGCTGATCGCTGTAATTCTTTGAGCGGCGCGGGTCGTCGAGTGCGCGGCCTTCACCGATGCACACGCGGGTTTCGTGGGCGGCGAAGTCTTCCTGCTTGATGAAGCGCACATCGTTGGTCGCCACCAGCGGCGCGCCCAGTTTGTCGGCCAGTGCCACGGCGCCGTGCAGTTGCTCTTCATCGTTGGGACGGTTGGTGCGCTGGATTTCCAGATAGAAGCGATCCGGGAACACCGCCATCCACTCGCGGGTCAGCGCTTCGGCTTCGGCCGGATTGCCGCCGATCATGGCCATGCCGATCTCGCCTTCTTTGGCGGCGGACAGCATGATCAGGCCTTCGTTGGCCTCGGCCACCCACTCGCGCTCGACGATGACCATGCCGTTGCGCTGGCCTTCGATGAAGCCGCGGGAGATCAGTTCGGTGAGATTGCGATAACCCTGAGCGTTCATCACCAGCAGGCTGATGCGGCTCAGCGGCGCATCCGGGTCCTTGTTCGCCAGCCACAGGTCGGCACCGCAGATCGGCTTGATGCCGGCGCCCATGGCGTTTTTATAGAACTTGACCAGAGAACACATGTTGTTCTGATCGGTGACCGCGACCGCCGGCATGTTCATGGCGGTCAGCGCCTTGACCAAGGGCTTGATCCGCACCAGCCCGTCGACCAGGGAGTACTCAGTGTGCAGGCGTAGATGAACGAATGAAGCCGGCATAGTGATCCTGTCCAGTTACATAGAGACAACGAGGCCCGGATTGTACCGGGCCTCGAATAAAACATCAGCCTTGTGCCTAAACCTGCGTGAGGCTTTCCCGCGCCTCATAAGCCAGGCGGACCGGGGCGAACGAGCGGCGGTGAATCGGCGTCGGGCCGAGCCGCGCCAGCGCTTCCAGATGAACGGGCGTCGGGTAGCCTTTATGGCCGCCGATGCCGTAGCCCGGGTAGATCAATTCGAATGCCGCCATCTCGCGATCGCGACTGACCTTGGCCAGAATCGACGCCGCTGCGATGGCCGGAACCTTTCCATCACCCTGAATCACCGCTTCGGCGCGCATCGGCAGATGCGGGCAGCGGTTGCCATCGATCATCGCCAGTTTCGGCTGAACGTGCAGGCCAGCGACCGCACGCTGCATTGCCAACATGGTGGCGTGGAGAATGTTCAGATCATCGATTTCTTCGACCTCGGCGCGGGCAATGCACCAGCTCAGGGCCTTTTCGCAGATCTCGTCGTACAGTTTTTCACGCTTGGCTTCGGTGAGCTTCTTCGAATCGTCGAGGCCGAGGATTGGCCGGTTCGGATCGAGGATCACCGCCGCCGTCACCACCGCGCCACACAAGGGGCCACGACCCACTTCATCGACACCGGCGACCAGTTCTTCGACTTCGGCGACCAGGGTGAAATCGAGGCCCATCTGCATGCTTGTCTTGCTCATTGTGGTTTGCCGATCAGGTTAAGGACGGCGTCCGCCGCCTGATTGGAAGCATCGCACCGCAGCGTGCGGTGGATCTCGTCGAAACCGCGGGTCTGTTCCTCTCCGCCTTCGATCAATGGCGACAGCGTCTGCGCCAACGCCTCGACAGTCGCATCATCCTGCAACAACTCCGGCACCAGCAAGCGCTGGGCGAGCAAGTTGGGCAGCGACACGTAGGGGCTCTTGACCATGCGTTTGAGAATCCAGAATGTCAGCGGCGCCAATCGATACGCCACCACCATCGGCCGCTTGTACAGCAGCGCTTCAAGGGTAGCAGTGCCCGATGCGATCAACACGGCGTTGCACGCGGCGAGGGCCAGATGCGATTTACCATCGAGCAATGTCACCGGCAAATCGCGGCCGACCAGCAGCGCTTCCAATTGCACGCGGCGTTCCGGATTGGCACAGGGAATGACAAAGCGTACGCCCGGACGCATGCCTCGCAGGCGCTCGGCAGTATCCAGAAACAGTGCGCCGAGGCGACTGACTTCACCGCCACGGCTGCCCGGCATCAGTGCCACCAGCGGGCCGTCGGGCAAACCCAACTCGGCACGTGCAGCGGCGCGGTCAGCCTCGAGCGGAATCGTATCGGCCAAGGTGTGACCGACGAAACGTACCGGCACGCCCTTCTCTTCGTAGAATTTCGCTTCGAACGGCAACAGCGTGAGCATCAGATCGCAACCTTCGCGGATCTTCAGCACCCGCTTCTGCCGCCACGCCCACACCGACGGGCTGACGTAATGCACGGTCTTGATCCCGGCCTGACGCAGCTTGAGTTCGATATTGAGGTTGAAATCCGGCGCGTCGATGCCGATGAACACGTCCGGCCTGGCGGCGATCAGCGTGGCAATCAAGTCCTTGCGGCGCTTGAGCAATTCACGCAGCCGACCGAGCACTTCCACCAGGCCCATGACCGACAGGCGCTCCATGGGGAAGTACGAGGTCAGGCCTTCGGCCTGCATCAGCGGCCCGCCGACACCGATGAACTCGATCGCCGGGTGTTGTGCCTTGAGCGCGCGCATGAGGCCGGCGCCGAGAATGTCACCGGAAGCCTCACCCGCCACCAGCGCAATACGCAGACTGGCCATGATCAGCGGGTGATGCCGCGGGTCGATGCCTGGATCGAATCGCGGAACACGGCGACTTCAGGGAACTGCGCAGACGGCTCGACCAGCTCGGCCAGCGCCTGCTCGACCGTCAGGCCCTGGCGGTAGACGGTCTTGTAGGCACGGCGCAAGGCGTGGATCGCATCTTCGCTGAAACCGCGACGGCGCATGCCTTCGAAGTTCATGCTGCGCGCCTCGGCCGGGTTGCCGAACACGGTGACGAACGCCGGAACGTCCTTGCCGATCGCCGTGCCCATGCCGGAAAAGCTGTGCGCGCCAATGTGGCAGTACTGATGCACCAGGGTGAAACCGGAGAGGATCGCCCAGTCGTCAACGTGCACATGGCCGGCAAGCGCAGTGTTGTTGACCAGAATGCAGTGATTGCCGATGACACTGTCGTGACCGATGTGGGCATAGGCCATGATCAGGTTGTGATCACCCAGGGTGGTTTCCGAACGATCCTGAACGGTGCCACGGTGAATGGTCACGCCTTCGCGGATGACGTTGTGGTCACCGATCACCAGGCGGGTTTCCTCGCCTTTGTATTTCAGATCCGGGGTGTCTTCGCCTACCGAAGAAAACTGGTAGATGCGATTGTGCTTACCAATGCGGGTCGGCCCCTTGAGGATCACATGCGGCCCGATCACGGTACCCTCGCCGATTTCCACACCTGCGCCGATGATCGACCACGGGCCGACCTCGACGCCGTCAGCCAGAACGGCGGACGGATCGATGATTGCGCGAGGGTCAATCAAACTCATACTTTTTGTTCCGCGCAGATGATTTCCGCCGAGCAGACCGGCTTGCCATCGACCGAAGCCTGGCACTCGAATTTCCAGATCTTGCGCTTGCAACTGATGAAGGTCGCTTCAAGAATCAACTGGTCGCCCGGCTTGACTGGCTGACGGAAGCGCAGCTTGTCGGAACCGACGAAGTAATACAGGGTGCCGTCGGCCGGTTTGACGTCGAGCATCTTGAAACCGAGGATCCCGGCAGCCTGAGCCATCGCTTCGATGATCAGCACGCCCGGCATGATCGGATGCGCAGGGAAGTGACCATTGAAGAACGGTTCATTGATGCTGACATTCTTGTAGGCGCGAATTCGCTTGCCTTCAGTGTCCAGTTCCACCACCCGGTCCACCAGCAGGAACGGGTAACGGTGAGGCAGGTATTCGCGAATCTCGTTGATGTCCATCATTTCAGGGGAAAGCCTATGTAAAGATTGGGAGCGCGACTGACGCGCACTCCTCTAGCAAATCAAGGAGGCAGTCTAGAGGCTGTGCACACTTGATATGGAAATGGTATCAGCCATCAGATGAAGCATTGCCGTCAGGGGTCACTTCCCCTACGCGCTTTTCCAGCTGTTTCAACCGTCGCGCGATGTCATCAAGCTGACGGATGCGGGCCGCGCTTTTGCGCCATTCGGCCGCCGGTTGCATGGCTGTGCCGGAAGAATAGGCGCCCGGCTCGGTAATCGAGTGGGTCACCATGGTCATCCCGGTCAGGAAAACGTTGTCGCAGATATCAATGTGGCCGACCAGACCGACACCACCGGCGAGCATGCAGTGCTTGCCGATTTTGGTGCTGCCGGAGATGCCGACACAGGCGGCCATGGCGGTGTGATCACCGACCTGGACGTTGTGCGCAATCTGGATCTGGTTGTCGAGCTTGACGCCGTTGCCGATCACGGTATCGGCCAGGGCGCCGCGGTCGATGGCGGTGTTCACGCCAATCTCGACATCGTCGCCGATGGTGACGCCACCGATCTGGGCGATTTTCTGCCAGACGCCTTTTTCGTTGGCGAAGCCGAAGCCCTCGCCACCGATCACGGCACCGGACTGAATCACCACACGTTTGCCGATGCGTACGTCGTGATACAGCGTGACGCGAGGAGCCAGCCAGCCGCCCTCACCGATCTCGCTGCGAGCGCCGACCACGCAATGCGCGCCCAGCGTCACCTGTGCCGCAACGCGAGCACCGGCTTCGATGACCACGAACGGGCCAATGCTGGCACTCGGATCAACTACCGCGTCCGGCGCAATGACCGCCGTCGGGTGAATACCCGCAGCAGCTTTTGGCTTTGGATCGAACAAATGCGAGATACGCGCGTAGGCCAGATAAGGATCCGGCACCACCAGGGCATTACCGGCGAAACCTTCAGCGTCCGCTTGCTTGAGCAGCAGCGCAGCGGCCTGTGAACCGGCCAGGTATTTACGGTATTGGGGATTTGCCAGAAAGCTCAACTGAGCTGGGCCAGCCTCTTGCAAAGTGGCTAGCCCAGTAATTTGCGTCTCGGGGTCGCCACGCAGGGTGGCGCCGAGGTGCTCGGCCAACTGGCCGAGCCTGATAGTTACGGTCATGGGTTACTTCAGCTGATTCATGCGCTCGATAACCTGGCGCGTGATGTCGTACTGAGGTTTGACATCGATGACTGCGCCACGCTCGAACACCAGGTCAAAACCACCTTTCTTGATGACTTCTTCCACAGCGCTGTCCAGTTTCGGCTTCAGCTGCTTGAGCATTTCGCGGTCAGCCACGGCCTTGGCTTCGTTCAGTTCCTTGGACTGGAACTGGAAGTCGCGGGCCTTTTGCTTGAATTCCAGCTCCAGACGCTCACGCTCGCCCTGCTGCATCTTGTCGCCCCCGGCCATCAGACGGTCCTGAATGCCTTTGGCGCTGCTTTCCAGGGTTTTCAGCTTGGTCAGTTGCGGACCGAACTTCTTCTCGGCATCCACGGCGTACTTCTTCGCCGCGTCGGATTCCAGCAGTGCCATCTGATAGTTCAGCACGGCAATTTTCATGTCGGCGAACGCCGGGCCTGCCACCAGTACGGAGGCCAGGAGAACCAATTGAGTCAACTTACGCACGATGCACTCCTACAAAATCCATTGTCGTTGTCTTGGGTCAGACGCTTAGAACGTCTGGCCGAGGGAGAATTGGAACACTTGAGTTTCAGCGTCATCCGGTTTCTTGATCGGCATCGCCAGGGCGAAGCTCAAAGGCCCCAGTGCGGTGACCCAGGTCACGCCGACACCGACGGAGCTGGCCATGTTGCTCAGGCTGATGTCGTTGCACTGAGTGCTGGAAGTCGAACCGGCGCTCGCGTTGGTCGTCTTGTCGCACTTGGAATCGAATACGTTACCCACGTCCCAGAATACCGAGGTCCGCAGAGAACGCTGATCTTTCACGAACGGCAGCGGGAACAAAACCTCGACACCACCCTGAATCAATACGTTACCGCCGAATGGCAGCGGATCCTGATCCGGGTCAGGAAGTGTCCCCGTATTACCCGTTTCAGCTGCACCGCGGCTCGGCGTACTGCGCGGACCAAGAGTGCTGTCCTTGAAGCCACGTACCGAGTTGAAGCCACCGGCATAGTAGTTTTCATAGAACGGCAGGCCGTCAGTCGAGCCGTAACCGTCGCCGTAACCGAGTTCGGTATGCAGACGCATGGTGTAGTTTTCGGTGATCGGCTGGAACAGCTGACCACGGTAGTCAAGTTTGAAGAACGACAGGTCGCTGCCCGGGATGGTGGTTTCCAGAGTCAGGCTCTGGGAACGGCCACGGGTCGGCAGAACACCCTTGTTCAACGTCGACTCGGACCAACCGGCCGACGCCTTGAAGTTCAGGTACTGATCGCCTTCCTTTTTAACGAAGTCGAAAATCTCGTCAACGGTATAGCGGCCGGTGTTGATCTTGTCCTGCTGGGCAGACAGACCGAACGTCAGACGCGAAGTCTCGCTGATCGGGTAACCGACGTTGACGCCGGCACCGAGGCTGTCTACCGCATAGCTGGAAATATCGGCATCGAGTTCATCGTAGTCGGTGGTGCGGTAGAACGCGTTGTAACCCAGGCTCACGCCATCGGCGGTCCAGTAGGGGTCAACGTAGCCGAAATTGTAGCGGCTCTGGTATTCGCTGCGGGTCAGGCCGATGCTGACGCGGTTACCGGTACCGAGGAAGTTGTTCTGGGTGATCGAACCACCGAGGATCAGACCGGCACTCTGGGCGAAACCGACGCTGGCAGTGATCGAACCTGAAGCCTGTTCTTCAACCGCATAGTTCACGTCAACCTGGTCGTCGACACCTGGCACGGCCGGGGTTTCAACGTTGACTTCCTTGAAGAAGCCCAGACGTTCCAGACGCGTCTTGGACTGGTCGATCAGGTAGGTCGAAGCCCAGCCGCCTTCCATCTGGCGCATCTCACGACGCAGCACTTCGTCCTCGGACTTGGTGTTGCCACGGAAGTTGATGCGGTTGACGTAGGCACGCTTGCCCGGATCGACAGCGAAGAGGATGTCCACAGTGTGGTCGTCATCGTGCGGCTGAGGCACGCCGTTGACGTTGGCGAAGGTGTAACCCTCGTTACCCAGACGACGGGTGATCAGCTCGGAAGTGGTGGTCATCAGCTTGCGCGAGAACACCTGGCCTTTCTGTACCAGCAACAGCGACTTGACCTGGTCTTCAGGAACTTTCAGGTCACCGCTGAGCTTGACGTCACGAACGGTGTACTTCTCACCCTCGGTCACGTTGACGGTGATGTAGACGTGCTTCTTGTCCGGGGTAATCGACACCTGGGTCGAAGCGATGTCCATGTTGATGTAGCCGCGGTCCAGATAGTAGGAACGCAGACGCTCCAGGTCACCGGAGAGTTTTTCACGGGCATATTTGTCATCGTTCTTGAAGAACGACAGCCAGTTGGTGGTTTTCAGTTCGAACAGGTCGGTCAGGTCTTCCTCAGGGAATACCGTATTGCCTACCACGTTGATGTGCTGGATGGCGGCAACCGTACCTTCGTTGATCTTCACTTTCAGACCCACGCGGTTACGCGGCTGCGAGACCACTTCGGTATCGACGGTGGCCGAGTAGCGACCCTGGGCGACGTACTGACGTTGCAGTTCGTTACGGACACCCTCGAGGGTGGCGCGCTGGAAGATTTCGCCTTCGGCCAGACCGGATTGCTTGAGGCCTTTCATCAGGTCTTCAGTGGAAATCGCTTTGTTGCCCTCGATTTCAATACTGGCGACCGATGGACGCTCGACCACGGTGATGACCAGAACGTTGCCTTCGCGGCCCAGCTGGATATCTTGAAAGAAACCGGTTTTGAACAACGCACGAGTGGATTCCACCAGGCGACGATCATCCGCCTGCTCGCCGACGTTCAACGGCAAGGCACCAAAGACGCTACCCGCGGAGACCCGCTGGAGGCCATTGACGCGAATATCAGAGATAGTGAAGGACTCGGCGTGAACTTCGGCGATCATCAATACGGTGAGAACCGCAGTTAGCAGCAGACGTTTCATGAAGTCCTTTCTTATTCCAACTGGCAATAAACAAACTGCCGCAAAATGCGGCAGATTCGCAATTCAGCGAAGCGTTACAGTCGACCCAGATCGTTGACCAGAGCAAGCAACATCACCCCGACCACCAAACTGATACCGATCTGTATCCCCCAACCTTGCACCCGATCCGACAAGGGGCGACCACGCACCCACTCGATCAGATAAAACAACAAATGCCCCCCATCCAGTACAGGAATGGGCAGCAAATTCAGAACGCCCAGGCTAATACTCAGATAAGCAAGGAAATTCAGGAAATCAGCGACGCCCGACTGGGCAGAAGCGCCCGCCACTTTAGCAATGGTTATCGGTCCACTCAAGTTTTTTACCGAGAGCTCGCCGAACAGCATTTTCTTCAGTGAATCCAGCGTCAGAATGCTCATGGTCCAAGTGCGACGGGCACCCTCGCCGATTGCGGCCAGCGGGCCGTAGCTGACCTCGCGGATCATTTCCGGCGGCCAGTCGATGGCTTTGACGCCAGCGCCGAGATAACCGCTCGGCGCTTTGCTTTCACCGCGCGCCGCCAGCGTCACCGGGACGTCGATTTGAGCATTGTCGCGCTCGACGCGCAGCATGATTTTGGTATCAGGACGCGTACGAACGGTATCGACCACTTGCTGCCAGTCATCGAGCGGCTGGCCATCAAGCGCCAGCAGCCGATCACCGGTTTTCAGCCCGGCTGCCTGGGCCGGGCCTTTCGGGTCAAGCTCGGCAAGCACCGGCGGCAATGCCGGACGCCACGGGCGAATGCCCAGCGAGCGGATCGGATCCGGCTCGTCGGCACCTTTGAGCCAGTTATCCAGTGCCAGCGTGCGCGGCGACTCAGCGCTCGAACCCTGCTCGCGCACCAGCAGTTGAATGGCGCCGCTCTCACCCAGACGACGAACCAGCTGCAAATTGACCGCAGCCCAGCCCGACGTGGGCTCACCATCGATCGAAACAATCTCCTGACCGGCATTCAGACCGGCCTTGGCGGCAATGCTGCCGGACTCGACCGCACCGATGACCGGGCGCACCTGCTCGCTGCCGAGCATGGCCAGCACCCAAAAGAACACCAGGGCCAAAAGAAAGTTGGCAATCGGTCCGGCGGCTACAATCGCGATACGCTGCCGCACCGACTTGCGGTTGAAGGACTGATCCAACTGATCGACCGGCACTTCGCCTTCGCGCTCATCAAGCATCTTGACGTAGCCGCCCAGCGGAATCGCGGCAACCACGAACTCGGTGCCTTGCTTGTCATGCCAGCGCAGCAGCGGCATGCCGAAGCCCACGGAAAAACGCAGAACCTTGACGCCACAGCGACGCGCGACCCAGAAGTGGCCGAATTCGTGGAAGGTGACCAGCACACCCAGGGCGATCAGGGTGCCGGCAATCATATAGAGCGCGCTCATCTACTTTCTCCGCAATCCTGTTCAGTGTCGCGTGTCGCCATTGTGTTGCGAAAACTATCGGCCGTGCCGACTCAACCATTGCTCGGCCAGCATTCGCGCTTTCGCGTCCGCCGTAAACACCGCATCGAGGTCGTTCAGCGCCACCACTGGCTCCAGATTCAAGACTTCCTCGATCATACTCGCGATTTCCAGGTAGCGAACCCGTCCATCGAGAAACGCTGCCACTGCCACTTCATTGGCCGCGTTGAGCATCGCCGGCGCGCTGTTACCGGCTTCGGCGGCCTGCCGGGCCAAACGCAGGCACGGGAAACGGCTTTCATCGGGCGCTTCGAAATCCAGTCGCGCAATGGCAAACAGATCCAGTGGCGGTACGCCGGAATCGATGCGCTCCGGCCAGGCCAGGGCGTTGGCGATCGGTGTGCGCATGTCCGGGTTACCCAACTGCGCCAGCACCGATCCATCGACGTAATCCACCAGAGAGTGGATCACGCTCTGCGGATGAATCACCACTTCGACCTGGGCCGGCTTGGCATCGAACAGCCAGCAGGCTTCGATCAGCTCCAGACCCTTGTTCATCATGCTCGCCGAATCCACGGAGATCTTGCGCCCCATGGACCAGTTCGGGTGCGCGCACGCCTGTTCAGGCGACACATGCGCCAGCTCGGCCATCGGCGTCTGCCGGAACGGGCCGCCAGAGGCTGTCAGCAAAATCCGACGTACCCCTACCGAACTCAAGCCGCGCGCGAAATCCGCGGGCATGCACTGAAAAATCGCATTGTGTTCGCTGTCGATCGGCAGCAGCACCGAGCCGCTCTTGCGCACGGCCTGCATGAACAGAGCGCCGGACATCACCAGCGCTTCCTTGTTCGCCAGCAGAATCTTCTTGCCCGCCTCGACTGCCGCCAGGGTCGGACGCAGCCCGGCCGCACCGACAATGGCCGCCATTACTGCGTCGACTTCAGGCGCGGAGGCGACCTGACACAGGCCCTCCTCGCCGACCAGTACGCGAGTCGGCAAGCCGGCTGCACGCAGGTCATCCTGCAAACCGCGCGCTGCGGCACCTTCGGGAACCACCGCAAATTGCGGCACATGCCGCACGCACAACGCGAGCAATTCGCTGAGCCGAGAGAAGCCACTCAAGGCGAAAACCTGATAACGCTCAGGGTGGCGGGCAATCACATCCAGGGTGCTCAGACCGATCGAACCGGTCGCACCCAATACCGTAATCTGCTGGGGACGACTCACGGTGCGGCCATCCAGAGCAATACGGCGAACACCGGAATGGCCGCAGTCAGGCTGTCGATGCGATCCAGCACGCCGCCATGCCCGGGTAGCAGATTACTGCTGTCCTTGATGCCGGACTGACGCTTGAACATGCTTTCGGTGAGATCACCGACCACAGAAATGAAGACGATCACCGCAGCGCCGATCAAGCCTTTGAGCAGCTCGGCCACAGTCCAGTCGCGCACCAGCCCGACAATCGCGGTAATCACCAGGCTCAGAGCCAGACCACCGTAAACGCCTTCCCAGCTTTTGCCCGGGCTGACTTGCGGCGCGAGCTTGCGCTTGCCGAATTTGCGCCCGGAGAAATAAGCGCCGATGTCTGCGCCCCAGACCAGCACCATCACCGCCATGATCAACCAGTTACCCAGCGGATACTGCTTGATCTGCACCAGGCCCTGCCACGCAGGCAGCAGGATCAGCAGACCAATGAGCAGCTTGGTCGCCGCCGTGGACCAATGCGCGCTGGAGCGTGGATACGTCAGCACCAGATAAGTGGCAACCGCCCACCAGATCACCGATGCACCGAGCACCCAGGGAGCAAGCCCCGGCAGCACATACATGACGAACAGCATCAGGGCGACCACAGCAGCAAAACCGACGCGGAACGACTGCGCGGTAAAGCCCGCCAGACGTGCCCATTCCCAGGCACCGAGGCTTACGACCAGACCGATGAACAGCGCGAAACCGGCACCTTTGAGCAGGAAAAACCCGCACAAGGCAATCGGCAGCAGGATCAGTGCAGTGATGATTCGTTGTTTAAGCATTAAACCCGGGCTCCAGCTTCGACCTGTTCGCTCGTTTTACCGAAACGACGCTGGCGTGAAGCGAAATCGGCCAGCGCGGTGCGCATGGCTTCGTGTTTGAAGTCCGGCCAGAACAGGTCGGAGAAGTACAGCTCGGCGTAGGCCAGCTGCCACAGCAGGAAGTTGCTGATGCGATGCTCGCCACCGGTGCGGATGCACAGGTCTGGCAACGGCAGATCGCCGGTGGCCAGACACGTCTGCAGCAGATCCGGGGTGATGTCCTCCGGGCGCAGGTGCCCGGCCTGGACCTCCCGTGCGAGACGTTGCGCGGCCTGCGCGATATCCCACTGGCCGCCATAGTTGGCGGCGATCTGCAGGACAAAGCGGTTGGCACCGACGGTCATGGCCTCGGCCTCGCGCATCGCTGCCTGAAGCTCAGGGTGGAAGCGCGACCGATCGCCAATGATGCGCAGGCTGATGTTGTTGTCGTTGAGGCGCTTGGCCTCACGACGCAACGCCTTGAAGAACAGATCCATCAAGGCGCTGACCTCATCGGCCGGGCGCTGCCAGTTTTCACTGGAAAAGGCGAACAGCGTCAGGACTTCGACCTTGGCCTCAGCGCACACCTCGATCACCGCCCGCACAGCATCCACGCCCGCTTTATGCCCGGCGACACCCGGCATAAAGCGTTTTTTCGCCCAGCGATTATTGCCATCCATGATGATCGCGACATGGCGCGGCACCGCGGACGGCGCAGTCTGCTTGGTCTTGTCCATTTAAAGCTCGACCCTTATACGGCCATCAGGTCTTTTTCTTTCTCATCCGTGGCCTTGGTGATCTGGGCCTCGGATTCTTTGGTCAGCTTATCGATATCAGCGATGGCACGACGTTCTTCGTCTTCGCTGATTTCCTTGTCCTTGACCAGTTTTTTCAGCTCGCCCAATGCGTCACGACGAATGTTGCGCACGGCAACGCGTGCGTCTTCGGCGGCACTACGGGCCTGTTTGGTGAAGCCTTTACGCGTTTCCTCGGTCAGGGCCGGCATCGGGATCAGCAGCAACTCGCCCAGGTTGGTCGGGTTGAGGTTCAGACCGGCGCTCTGGATCGCCTTGTCGACGGCAGCGAGCATGTTGCGCTCGAACGCCACGACCTGCAGGGTACGCGAGTCCTTCACGGTGACGTTGGCCACGCCGCTCAGCGGGGTGTCAGTGCCGTAGTAAGGCACCATGACGCTGCCGAGGATGCTCGGGTGAGCCTTGCCGGTACGAATCTGGCCGAACGCGTGGTTCAGAGATTCCAGGGATTTCTGCATACGCGCTTGGGCGTCTTTCTTGATTTCGTTGATCATTGTTGGCCTTCCTCGATCAAAGTCCCTTCAGCGCCGCCGTGCACAATGTTCAGCAGGGCGCCGGGCTTGTTCATGTTGAATACGCGCAGCGGCATCTTGTGATCGCGGCACAGGCAGATAGCAGTCAGATCCATTACACCCAGCTTGCGATCCAGTACTTCATCATAAGTCAGATGATCGAACTTCTCGGCATGCGGGTCTTTGAACGGATCTGCGGTGTAGACGCCATCAACCTTGGTGGCCTTGAGCACAACGTCGGCGTCGATCTCGATTGCGCGCAGGCAGGCTGCCGAATCCGTGGTGAAGAACGGATTGCCGGTACCGGCCGCGAAGATCACGACGTCCTTGGAGTTCAGGTGGCGCATGGCTTTGCGGCGATCGTAGTGATCGGTTACGCCGACCATGGAAATGGCCGACATGACGATGGCCGAGATATTGGCACGTTCCAGCGCATCGCGCATGGCCAGAGCGTTCATCACAGTGGCCAGCATGCCCATGTGGTCGCCCGTGACCCGATCCATACCGGCTTTGCTCAGGGCCTCGCCACGGAACAGGTTGCCACCGCCGATCACCAGACCGACCTGGACACCGATACCGACCAGTTGGCCGACTTCCAGCGCCATGCGGTCCAGCACTTTAGGATCGATCCCGAACTCTTCCGAGCCCATCAGGGCCTCGCCGCTAAGCTTGAGTAGAATGCGTTTATAGCGAGCCTGATAACCACTGCCCTGCTGAGCCATTGCGAATCTCTCCTGCGGCGTATTTAAAATTCTTTGCGAGCTGTTTACAGCTGGCGTTCACTCTAGCTTGGCGCTGCTGCAGCGCCATCGGAACATGGCTTTGTAAGTCAGTTCCGGGTGGAAACCAAATAAAAATTGGTAACCCATCTGAAAAGAGGCTGCGCGCGTAAGCGGGCAGCCTCTTTCGGGCGACAGTTGAAAAACCGTCTTATTGCTTGGCGGCAGCCAGCTGGGCAGCAACTTCTTCAGCGAAGTTGTCGACCGGCTTCTCGATGCCTTCGCCTACCTTGAAGTAAGTGAAGGAAACGATTTCAGCACCGGCTTTCTTGGCCAGTTCGCCAACCTTGACTTCAGGGTTCTTGACGAACGCCTGCTCGACCAGGCTTGCTTCTGCCAGGAACTTGCTGATACGGCCCTTGACCATGTTCTCAACAATGTTTTCCGGCTTGCCTTTGATCTTCTCTTCGTTCAGCTGCAGGAACACAGCTTTCTCGCGCTCGATCGCTTCGTCGGAGACTTGCGAAGGCAGCAGGAACTCAGGGTTGCTTGCAGCAACGTGCATCGCGATGTCTTTGGCCAGCTCGACGTCACCGCCTTTCAGGACAACAGCAACACCGATCTTGTTACCGTGCAGGTAAGTGCCGACAACGTCACCCTCTACGCGTACCAGACGACGGATGTTGACGTTCTCACCGACTTTGGCAACCAGAGCTTCACGAGCCGATTCCTGAGCGGCGATCAGCGGAGCTGCGTCGGTCAGTTTTTCGTCGAAAGCTTTTTCTACGCTGGCAGCAACGAAGTTCTTGAAATCGTCTTGCAGGGCCAGGAAGTCGGTCTGCGAGTTGACTTCCAGCAGCACGGCTGCCTTGTCATTCGATTTGATGGCGATTGCGCCTTCAGCGGCAACGTTGCCGGCTTTTTTCGCAGCCTTGATGGCGCCCGAAGCACGCATGTCATCAATGGCTTTTTCGATGTCGCCGTCAGCCTTTTCCAGGGCTTTCTTGCAATCCATCATGCCTTCGCCGGTACGCTCGCGCAGTTCTTTGACCAACGCTGCAGTAATTGCTGCCATTTTCAAATTCCTCTTGGATAGGTTTTCAACCATTCCACCCGATCGAACGGGCGTTCAATTCTTCCCGAACCACCCATGTTGGCTGCCGCACATGACAAATACAGACGTGGGCGCCGACAAATGGTTTTCGAGGTGGCAAAAAGGGGGCCAAGCCCCCTTTTTGCTTACTGAGTCAACGCCAGGGGCGTCGATTACTCAGCTGCAGCCTGAGTTTCTTCAGCTGCGAATTCAACAGTACCGCCAGCAACATTGTTGCGACCACGGATCACTGCGTCAGCCATCGAACCCATGTACAGCTGGATAGCGCGGATTGCGTCATCGTTGCCTGGGATGATGTAGTCAACGCCTTCCGGGCTGCTGTTGGTATCGACAACGCCGATGACCGGGATGCCCAGCTTGTTGGCTTCGGTGATCGCGATGCGCTCGTGGTCAACGTCGATCACGAACAGTGCGTCTGGCAGACCGCCCATGTCCTTGATGCCGCCCAGCGAACGATCCAGCTTCTCAAGATCACGGGAGCGCATCAGCGCTTCTTTCTTGGTCAGCTTGGCGAAAGTACCGTCTTCGGCTTGAACTTCAAGGTCACGCAGACGCTTGATGGAAGCACGAATGGTCTTGAAGTTGGTCAGCATGCCGCCCAACCAGCGGTGATCGACGTACGGCGAACCGCAACGTGCTGCTTCTTCAGCAACGATCTTGCCAGCGGAACGCTTGGTGCCGACGAACAGAATCTTGTTTTTGCCCTGGGCCAGACGCTCTACGAAAGTCAGAGCTTCGTTGAACATTGGCAGGGTTTTTTCAAGGTTGATGATGTGAATCTTGTTACGCGCGCCGAAAATGTACTTGCCCATTTTCGGATTCCAGTAACGGGTTTGGTGACCGAAGTGCACACCGGCCTTCAGCATATCGCGCATGTTGACTTGGGACATGATAGTTCCTTGATAAGTCGGGTTTGGCCTCCACGTATCCCAATGACCAACCAGAGGCATAAAGCCCAAGGCACCCAGGTCATCGTGTCGACACGTGTGTGGATTTAAGCTTTTCGGGGCATCCCCGGAAAGCGGCGCATTTTATACCACAGGGTGCGCAGAAACGGAACCCGGAATCTGTATTCGCACCCGCGACCGGGGCGCGGCCCCCTTGGAATCGGCCTGACGGACTCCATTGTATAGAGAGAAGCCAGACATGCAGGCGCGGATTTGCGCCTCCCGTCTGGTAGAATCGCGTTTTTCAGGGTCGCACAATCCACACCTGCCACCCAATTCGTATCCGTAAGCGCCGCCGAGCGCAGAGAGAGCCTGTATGACCGTCAACCTCAAAACCCCCGAGGACATCGCTGGCATGCGTGTCGCCGGCAAACTGGCCGCCGATGTGCTGGAAATGATTGCCGAACACGTCAAGCCGGGCGTGACCACTGATCAGCTCAACCAGATCTGCCACGATTACATCGTCAATGTGCAGGAAGCCATCCCTGCCCCGCTCAACTACAAGGGTTACCCGAAGTCGATCTGCACTTCGATCAACCATGTGGTCTGTCACGGCATTCCGAACGACAAGCCGCTGAAAAACGGCGACACCCTGAACATCGACGTCACAGTGATCAAGGACGGCTACCACGGCGACACCAGCCGTATGTTCCACGTCGGCGAAGTGCCGGTCTGGGCCGAGCGCCTGTCGCAGGTCACTCAGGAATGCATGTACAAGGCCATCGAGATCGTCAAACCCGGCTGCCGCCTCGGCGACATTGGCGAAGTGATCCAGAAGCACGCGGAGAAAAATGGTTTCTCGGTGGTGCGCGAGTTCTGCGGCCATGGTATCGGCAAGGTTTTCCACGAAGAACCGCAGATCCTGCACTACGGTCGCGCCGGCACCGGCATGGAACTGAAGGCTGGCATGACCTTCACCATCGAGCCGATGATCAACCAGGGCAAGGCCGACACCAAGGTACTGGGCGACGGCTGGACGGCGATCACCAAGGACCGCAAGCTCTCGGCCCAGTGGGAACACACCCTGCTGGTCACCGACACCGGCTACGAGATCTTCACTTTGCGCAGCGATGACACAATCCCGCGCGTCTCGGCCTGATTCACAAAACGCTCCCAGCCTATAGAAGGAAAGCCAATCGATGCCGCAGGTGGATCCCGAACTCTTCGACCGCGGCCAGTTCCAGGCTGAACTGGCCCTCAAAGCGAGTCCTATCGCGGCGTTCAAGAAGGCGATCCGCCAGGCCCGCGAGGTCCTCGATACGCGTTTTCGCAATGGCCGCGACATCCGCCGGCTGATCGAAGACCGCGCCTGGTTTGTCGACAACATCCTGCAAAAGGCCTGGGAGCAGTTCAACTGGAGTGAAGACGCCGACATCGCTCTCGTGGCAGTGGGCGGCTACGGTCGCGGCGAACTGCACCCCTACTCCGACATTGATCTGCTGATCCTGCTCGACAGCGCTGACCACGAAGTTTTCCGCGATTCCATCGAGCGTTTTCTTACGCTGCTGTGGGACATCGGCCTGGAAGTCGGCCAGAGCGTACGCTCGGTCGACGAGTGTGCCGAAGAGGCCCGCGCCGACCTGACCGTGGTCACCAACCTGATGGAAAGTCGCACCATCTGCGGCCCCGAGCGTCTGCGCCAGCGCATGATCGAGGTGACGAGTACCGCGCACATGTGGCCGGCCAAGGAGTTCTTCCTCGCCAAGCGTGCCGAGCAAAAGGCCCGTCACCACAAATACAACGACACCGAGTACAACCTCGAACCCAACGTCAAAGGTTCGCCCGGTGGCCTGCGCGATATTCAGACAATTCTCTGGGTCGCCCGTCGTCAGTACGGCACCCTGAACCTGCGCGCGCTCGCTGGCGAAGGCTTTCTGGTCGAGAGCGAAAACGCCCTGCTCGCCTCCTCCCAGGAATTCCTCTGGAAGGTGCGTTATGCCTTGCACATGCTCGCCGGGCGCTCGGAAGACCGGCTGCTGTTCGATCATCAGCGCACCATTGCCGGGCTGCTCGGTTTCGAGGGTGACGACGCCAAACAGGCAGTCGAAAACTTCATGCAGCAGTACTTCCGCACGGTGATGAGCATCGCCCAACTCAGCGACCTGATCATTCAGCATTTCGAGGAGGTCATCCTCGCTCCGGAAGATGAAGCGCCGCCGCAACCGATCAACTCACGCTTCCAGTTGCATGACGGCTACATCGAAGCGCGCAACGACAACGTGTTCCGCCGCACGCCGTTCGCCATGCTGGAGATTTTCGTGCTGATGGCCCAGCAGCCGGAAATCAAAGGCGTGCGCGCCGACACGATTCGTCTGCTGCGCGAACATCGTCATCTCATCGATGACAACTTCCGCAACGATATCCGCAACACCAGCCTGTTCATCGAGCTGTTCAAGTGCAAGATCGGCATCCACCGAAATCTGCGGCGGATGAACCGTTACGGCATTCTCGGGCGTTATTTGCCGGAGTTCGGCTTTATCGTCGGGCAGATGCAGCATGACCTGTTCCACATCTATACGGTCGATGCGCACACGCTGAATCTGATCAAGCACCTGCGCAAACTTCAGTACACCCAGGTCTCGGAGAAATTTCCGCTGGCCGCCAAACTCATGGCCAAGTTGCCCAAGCCCGAACTGATCTACATGGCCGGCCTGTACCACGACATCGGCAAGGGCCGGCATGGCGATCACTCGGAGATCGGCGCGGTCGATGCCGAAGCGTTCTGCCAGCGCCACCAGTTGCCGGTGTGGGACAGCCGCCTGATCGTCTGGCTGGTGCAGAACCACCTGGTGATGTCGACCACCGCGCAGCGCAAGGATCTGTCCGACCCCCAGGTGATCCACGATTTTGCCCAGGCGGTCGGCGACGAAACCCGCCTCGACTACCTCTATGTGCTGACCGTGGCCGACATCAACGCGACCAACCCGACACTGTGGAATTCATGGCGCGCCAGCCTGTTGCGCCAGCTCTACACCGAGACCAAACGAGCCCTGCGCCGGGGTCTGGAAAATCCGGTGGACCGCGAAGAGCAGATCCGCCAGACGCAGAGCGCCGCGCTGGACATTCTGGTGCGCGGTGGCACCGACCCGGACGATGTCGAGCAACTCTGGGCGCAACTGGGCGACGACTATTTCCTGCGTCATACCGCCGGCGACGTCGCCTGGCACAGCGATGCGATCCTGCAGCAACCTGTGGATGGCGGGCCGCTGGTGCTGATCAAGGAAACCACCCAGCGCGAGTTCGAAGGCGGCACGCAGATCTTCATCTATGCCCCGGACCAGCATGACTTCTTCGCCGTGACCGTGGCGGCGATGGACCAGCTCAACCTGAACATTCACGACGCCCGGGTCATCACTTCGAGCAGCCAGTTCACCCTCGACACCTATATCGTGCTCGACAACGAAGGCGAATCGATCGGCGACAACCCGGCGCGGATCAAGCAGATCCGCGAAGGCCTCACCGAAGCCCTGCGCAACCCGGACGACTACCCGACGATCATCCAGCGCCGCGTACCGCGCCAGCTCAAGCACTTCGCCTTTGCGCCGCAAGTGACGATCCACAACGACGCCCAGCGTCCGGTGACCGTGCTGGAACTGACGGCGCCCGACCGGCCGGGCCTGCTGGCGCGGGTCGGGGGGATTTTCCTCGAGTTCGACCTGTCGCTGCAGAACGCCAAGATTGCGACCCTGGGCGAGCGCGTGGAAGACGTGTTCTTCATCACCGATGCGCACAACCAGCCGCTGTCCGATCCGCTGCTGTGCAGCCGTTTGCAGGATGCGATCGTCGAACAGCTGAGCGTCAGTCAGGAACCGGATATCAAACTTTCGCGGATCAGTATTTGAATCAACCCATTACCCCGGTGGGAAGGATTGCTCAGATTCCAGCCTGTTAATCGAATCCCTGTAGGAGTGAGCCTGCTCGCGATGGCGATGCACCCGCTTGCATAGACATTGAATGTGCGGCCCTCATCGCGAGCAGGCTCACTCCTACAGGTCTGATGAACAGTCCAGGATCGGTGTTTTGCCCCACCTTGACCGAGGCCCCGATGAACAACGCTCTGAACCAGCTCCAGCCGTACCCGTTCGAAAAGCTCCGTGCCCTGCTCGGCAGCGTCACGCCGAACCCGGACAAGCGTCCGATTGCCCTGTCGATCGGCGAGCCGAAACACCGTTCACCGAGTTTTGTCGCCGAAGCCCTGGCGAACAATCTGGATCAGATGGCGGTGTACCCGACCACCTTGGGCATTCCGGCCCTGCGCGAAGCCATCGCCGGCTGGTGCGAGCGTCGCTTTGGCGTGCCGAGCGGCTGGATCGATCCAGCGCGCAATGTGCTGCCGGTCAACGGCACCCGCGAAGCGCTGTTCGCCTTCACCCAGACCGTGGTCAACCGTGGCGACGATGCGCTGGTGGTCAGCCCCAACCCGTTTTATCAGATCTACGAAGGCGCGGCGTTTCTCGCCGGGGCCAAACCGCACTATCTGCCGTGCCTTGATGAAAACGGCTTCAACCCGGATTTCGATGCCGTTTCGCCAGACATCTGGAAGCGCTGCCAGATCCTGTTCCTGTGCTCGCCGGGCAATCCGACCGGCGCGCTGATTCCGGTTGAAACCCTGAAGAAGCTGATCGCCCTGGCTGATCAGTACGACTTCGTCATCGCCGCGGACGAGTGCTATAGCGAACTGTACTTCGACGAGCAAACCCCGCCGCCGGGCCTGCTCAGCGCCTGCGTTGAACTGGGCCGCAACGACTTCAAGCGCTGCGTGGTCTTCCATAGCCTGTCCAAGCGCTCCAACCTGCCGGGCCTGCGCTCAGGCTTCGTTGCCGGCGATGCCGACATCCTCAAAGGCTTCCTGCTCTATCGCACTTACCACGGTTGTGCGATGCCGGTGCAAACGCAACTGGCCAGCGTTGCCGCATGGAATGACGAAGTGCACGTGCGCGCCAACCGCGCGCTGTATCGCGAGAAATTCGATGCGGTGCTGGAGATCCTCAGCCCGGTGCTGGACGTGCAGCGTCCGGATGGCAGCTTCTACCTGTGGCCGAATGTGCAGGGCGATGATGCGGCGTTCTGCCGTGATCTGTTCGAGCAGGAGCATGTGACCGTGGTGCCGGGCTCGTATCTGTCTCGCGATGTCGATGGCGTCAATCCTGGCGCCGGCCGTGTGCGCATGGCACTGGTTGCGCCGCTCGCCGAATGCGTTGAAGCCGCCGAACGAATCCGCGACTTCATCACCCGACAGCAGTGATCAGCGAACGCTTGCAGCAGCGGCCCTGCTGCAAGCGTTCAAACGGCTATTTGACCTGCCCCAGATTCGCCTCGCTCAAATCCAGTTCCCCCAGCACTTCTCGCAACACGTCATCACCGATCTGGTGCTGACGGCTCAGGCTGTAGAGCTCAAGCCGCTGCGCCCTTAGCGCTTTCAACCGCAAGCGCCGCTCCAGCAGATCCATCTGGAACGCCAGCGCCTGGGCTTCGGCGGAATCGTTGAACACATCGAGTTGATGACGATATTCGGACATGATCCGCGCCTTGAGCTCCGCTGCCAACGCCGCTTGCGCAGCATCCTGCGGCACAACCTCTTCAGTTTCCAAGGAATGAATCGCGGCTTCAGCGGTCTTGCGCCAGGCATCACGCACTTCCTGGCGACGCTTGTCGTCCGGACTTTTTTCGATACCGCGCAGCAGCAAGGGCAGCGCAATACAGGCCGAGACCAGCGACAGCAGGATCACCCCGGCAGCGATGAAGATCAGCAAGTCGCGTTCAGGAAAAGCCTCGGTGCCGATCAGCATCGGCACCGACATCACGCCCGCCAGCGTCACCGCCCCGCGCACACCGCCTACGGTCAGCAACCAGCAGGAGCGCGCCGTCGGCACTTGCGTCAGCTCGCCCTTGCCGCGCAATCGGCGCAATAACACCGACAAACGCCAGATGCTTTGCACCCAGATGAACCGCAGCAGCACCAGCGCCACGAAAATCGCCAGTACATCGAGGCAGCGATAGAACAGCGTCGGCCACAGCGTCGGTTCGTGGCTGACCACGGCTTTGATGATGTCCGGCAATTGCAGGCCGAGCAGCAAGAAGATCAAGCCGTTAAAAGCAAATTCGAGCAATGACCAGACGCTGCGATTGAGCAATCGCGTACTGGTCTGGCGTGGCAACAGATCGAGCCAGCTCTGCATCATCCCCGCCGCCACCGCCGAAAGAATGCCCGAGGCGCCCAGACGTTCCGCCAACACGTAAGCGGCGAACGGCAGCAGCAACATGAACACCACGTGGGTCGCCGGGTCGTCCCAGCCACGCGCGATCATCCACGCCCGCAGGCGCCCGACCAGCCAGCTCAGCGCCACGCCGACCGCCAGGCCGCCCAGCGCCACCGCGACGAACGTCAGGCTGGCATTGGTCAACGAGAACACCCCCGTGACCGCTGCAGCGAGGGCGAACTTGAACGTCACCAGACCCGAAGCGTCGTTCATCAGCGCCTCGCCTTGCAGCATGTGCATCAGCGGCGTCGGCAAGCGGTTCTGCGAAATCGCTGAAACGGCTACAGCGTCCGTCGGCGACAACACCGCCGCCAGAGCAAAGGCCACCGGCAACGGAATCGTCGGCAACAGCCAGTGGATGAAATAGCCGGCGCCGACAACCGTGAACAGAACAAGGCCGACCGCCAGGGTCAGGATCGGTCCGCGCAATTGCCAGAGCGCACGTTTGGGCATGCGCCAGCCATCGGAAAACAGCAACGGTGGCAGGAACAGAAACAGGAACAGCTCGGGATCGAGGGCGACGTGCAGGCCCAGGTTCGGCCAGGCGAGCAAGGCACCGGCGGCGATTTGCACCAGCGGCAACGGCAGCGGGATGACCCGCCCGACCAGGCGCGAGACGCTGACCAGCATCAGCAGGATGAGGACGGTGTAAGCAGTTTGCATAAAGCGAAAATCTCAGGCGATCGACAGCGTTGAACTGCCATATTAGCGCCTTAGGCTGTGGCTGACCGTTGCACCTATGTCGCACGGCCGGAACGCGACCCCATTGTGGGAGCGAGCCTGCTCGCGAAAGCGGTCGTTCAGCGCACTGAGATAATGACTGACATGGCGTCTTCGCGAGCAGGCTCGCTCCCACAGGGTTTTGCATGGCCAAATCGACCTGAGGCGCCGCGAAACCGTCCGGTCATGGCATAATCCGTCACCATTTTTTTCCAGCACCTGTAAAGGGGGCGATTCCTTGGCCGTTTCAAGTAAAACGTTGCACCTTTTCGGCATCAAAGCCTGCGACACCATGAAAAAGGCGCGCACCTGGCTCGATGAACACTCTGTCAGCTACGACTTTCACGATTACAAAACCGCCGGCATCGACCGTGAACACCTGACCCAATGGTGTAACGAACACGGCTGGCAAACGGTGTTGAACCGCGCAGGCACGACCTTTCGCAAACTCGACGACGAACGCAAAGCCGATCTCGACCAGTCGAAAGCCATCGAACTGATGCTCGCCCAACCCTCGATGATCAAGCGCCCGGTGCTCGATCTCGGTGACCGAACCCTGATTGGCTTTAAGCCAGACATCTACGCGGCCGCTCTGAAGTAAGCAGCCCGTCACTCTTCGTAGAGGTATTCACATGTCCAATTCCCTGTTCAGCATCGCCTTTGGTGTCGGCACCCAGAACCGTCAAGGCGCATGGCTGGAAGTGTTCTACGCACAGCCACTGCTCAATCCTTCAGCCGAACTGGTCGCGGCGGTTGCGCCGATCCTCGGTTACACCGAAGGCAACCAGGCCATCACTTTCACCACCGCACAGGCTGCACAACTGGCTGAAGCGGTGAAAGGCATCGACGCCGTGCAAGGCAAGCTGCTGACCCGTCTGGCCGAAAGCCACAAGCCGCTGGTCGCCACCCTGCTGGCCGAAGACGCGCAACTGACCTCCACGCCTGAGGCCTACCTCAAGCTGCATCTGCTCTCGCACCGCCTGGTCAAGCCGCACGGCGTCAGCCTCGCCGGTATCTTCCCGCTGCTGCCGAACGTGGCGTGGACCAGCCAGGGCGCGATCGACCTCAGCGAACTGGCGGAAATGCAACTCGAAGCGCGTCTGCGCGGCGAACTGCTGGAAGTCTTCTCGGTGGACAAGTTCCCGAAAATGACCGACTACGTCGTACCGGCCGGCGTGCGTATCGCTGATGCAGCACGTCTGCGTCTGGGCGCGTACGTCGGTGAAGGCACCACCGTGATGCACGAAGGTTTCATCAACTTCAACGCCGGCACCGAAGGCCCGGGCATGATCGAAGGCCGGGTTTCCGCTGGCGTATTCGTCGGCAAGGGTTCGGACCTGGGCGGCGGTTGCTCGACCATGGGCACCCTGTCGGGCGGCGGCAACATCGTGATCAAGGTCGGCGAAGGCTGCCTGATCGGCGCCAACGCCGGTATCGGCATTCCACTGGGCGACCGCAACACCGTCGAGTCGGGCCTGTACGTGACCGCCGGCACCAAGGTTGCGCTGCTCGACGAACACAACAATCTGGTCAAGGTGGTGAAGGCGCGTGAGCTGGCCGGTCAGACTGACCTGCTGTTCCGTCGTAATTCGGAAACCGGTGCTGTGGAGTGCAAGACCCACAAATCGGCGATCGAACTGAACGAAGCGCTGCACGCTCACAACTAAGCGCCTGGACGATCGATTGTAGGAGTGAGCCTGCTCGCGATAGCGGTGTATCCGTTGCGGATACGTTGACTGACACACCGTCATCGCGAGCAGGCTCACTCCTACAGGTTTGGCGTACATCCCGCCCAATTTCACAGGGCTGAACCCATGATGATTCCCTCCCCCTGGCGCGCCGATTACCCGGCCATCGCCGCGCTGCAACGGCAAGACCAGACCTATCTGGACAACGCCGCCACCACGCAAAAACCCCAGGCCCTGCTCGACGCACTGACGCATTACTACGCCAATGGCTCGGCCAACGTGCATCGCGCGCAACACCTGCCCGGCGCCCATGCGACGCAAGCGTTCGAAGACAGTCGGCGCAAGGTTGGCCAGTGGCTGAACGCGGGTGACAGCGGGCAGATCATTTTCACCCACGGCGCCACCAGTGCGTTGAATCTGCTGGCTTACGGTCTCGAGCATCTGTTCGAGCCCGGCGATGAGATTGTCATCAGCGCTCTGGAGCATCACGCCAACCTGCTGCCGTGGCAGCAACTGGCGCAACGCCGCAACTTGAAGCTGGTGATCCTGCCGCTGGACGTAGACGGCCTGATCGACCTCGCCGCCGCCGTGCAGCTGATCGGCTCGCGCACACGTTTGTTGGCGGTCAGCCAGTTGTCCAATGTGCTGGGTGCCTGGCAGCCACTGACCGCTTTGCTTGGCATGGCCAAGGCGCACAACGCGCTGACCGTGGTCGATGGCGCGCAGGGTGTGGTGCACGGTCGCCATGATGTGCAGGCGCTGGGTTGCGACTTCTATGTGTTCTCCAGCCATAAGCTCTATGGCCCCGATGGCCTCGGTGTGCTGTTCGGGCGCAACGCTGCGCTGGAGCAATTGCAGCCATGGCAATTCGGCGGCGAGATGGTGCTGGACGCCAACTATCACGATTCGCGCTTTCGCCCGGCGCCACTGGGTTTCGAGGCGGGCACTCCGCCGATTGCCAGTGTCATTGGCCTCGGTGCGACCCTGGATTATCTGGCCGGGCTGGATCAGCCAGCCGTGTCGGCCCACGAAGCGGCGCTGCACGACTATCTGCTGCGCGGCCTCGCTGCTCGTAATGGCATTCGTCTGCTGGGCAAGCCGCAATTGGCGCTGGCCAGTTTCGTCGTCGAAGGCGTGCACAACGCTGATCTCGCGCACTTGCTGACCGAACAGGGCATCGCCGTGCGCGCAGGGCATCACTGCGCCATGCCGCTGATGAAAAGCTTCGAACTGGCCGGCGCGATTCGCGTGTCGCTGGCGCTGTACAACGATTCGGAAGATCTCGAGCGCTTTTTCGAGGCCCTGGATCAGGCGCTGGAGTTGTTGCGATGAGCTTGCCGGTTGAAGCAGCCGAAGCGCTGCAGACTTTTCAGGATGCATCGGGCTGGGAACAGCGAGCGCGGTTGCTGATGCAGTTTGGTGATCGTCTGCCGCCGTTGGCTGACGCGCAAAAGTGCGAGGCCAATCGAGTGCATGGCTGTGAAAGCCAAGTGTGGCTGGTGGGGGATTTGCGCGACGGGCACTGGCAGTTCAGGGCGAGCAGCGATGCGCGGATGATCCGCGGGTTGGTGGCGTTGCTGCTGTTACGGGTTAACGGGTTGTCGGCGGCTGAGTTGCGGCAGGTGGATCTGCCGGAGTGGTTCACTCAGTTGGGGTTGTCGCGGCAGTTGTCACCTTCGCGCAGTAATGGCCTCAATGCCGTGCTCACGCGGATGAATGAGTTGGCTCAATAAAAGCGGCTGCTCCGCAGCCATCGCGAGCAGGCTCACTCCTACAATTTGGAATGCGTTCCCCTGTAGGAGTGAGCCTGCTCGCGATAGCGCCCTCAGCCTCAACTTCAAGCCTGAGGTTTTACTCGGTCAGCAGGGCGCCGCACCCCCGCGACAATCTTGTCCACAGCCTTGGTCGCCGCGACCATGCCGAACGTCGCCGTGACCATCATCACCGCGCCAAACCCGCCGGCGCAGTCGAGCTTCACGCCGTCGCCGACAAAACTCTTCTGCAGGCAAATGCTGCCGTCCGGTTTCGGGTAGCGCAGCTGTTCCGTGGAGAACACACACGGCACGCTGTAGTGCCGGGTCACGGTGCGGGAGAAGCCGTAGTCACGGCGCAAGGTCGAGCGCACTTTCGAGGCCAGCGGATCGTTGAAGGTGCGGTTGAGATCGCAGACCTGAATCAGCGTCGGGTCGATCTGCCCGCCCGCGCCGCCGGTGGTGATGATCTGGATCTTGCGGCGTTTGCACCAGGCGATCAGCGCCGCTTTGGCGTTGACCGCATCGATGCAGTCGATCACGCAGTCGATGTTCGGCGTGATGTATTCGGCCATGGTGTCGCGGGTAACGAAATCGGCCACGGCGTGCACCGTGCAATCAGGATTGATGCCGCGCAGACGCTCGGCCATCACCTCGACCTTGGGTTTGCCCACGGTGCTGTCCAAGGCGTGCAATTGGCGGTTGGCATTGCTGACGCAGACGTCATCAAGGTCGAACAGCGAGATCTCTCCCACCCCGCAACGGGCCATGGCTTCCGCCGCCCAGGAACCGACGCCACCGACGCCGACGATCGCCACATGGGCAGCGCGCAGGCGTTCCAGGCCCTCGATGCCATACAAACGGGCGATGCCTGCAAACCGCGGATCTTCTGTACTCATGACCATTACCCCAAAAACCGGCGCGCATTATAGGGCTACGCAGCGGTAAGTTTTAAGCTGCAAGCGACAAGTGTAAGAACTTAAGTCAGAGTCGGATGCCCAATGTCAGGCATTTTCCCGGCAGTTGTACGACTGGTTAACCGCCGGTGTAGGATGCGCGCCCCTCGGGCGTCTATCCGACCGAATCTTCGTTCCACAGCCTTTGGAACCCGAAACAGCTATGTCATCGCGTAAATTTGGACTCAACCTGGTGGTGGTGCTGGCCATCGCTGCCCTGTTCACCGGTTTCTGGGCGCTGGTCAATCGCCCGGTCACGGCGCCGAACTGGCCGCAGCAGATCTCCGGCTTCTCGTATTCGCCATTCCAGCAGGGGCAGTACCCCCAAAGGGATCAGTACCCGTCGGACGACGAGATGCGCCGTGACCTGGAAATCATGAGCAAGCTGACCGACAACATCCGTATCTATTCGGTCGACGGTTCTCTGGGAGACATTCCGAAACTGGCTGAAGAATTCGGCCTGCGGGTCACCCTCGGTATCTGGATCAGTCCGGATCAGGAACGCAACGAACGGGAGATCGTTAAAGCCATCGAACTGGCCAACACCTCGCGCAGCGTGGTGCGTGTAGTGGTCGGCAACGAGGCACTGTTTCGCGAGGAGATCACCCCTGAGGCGTTGATCGTTCTGCTGGATCGGGTGCGCGCTGCCGTCAAGGTACCAGTGACTACCTCCGAGCAATGGCACATCTGGGAGAAATACCCGCAACTGGCCAAGCACGTTGACTTGATCGCCGCCCACGTCCTGCCCTACTGGGAGTTCATTCCCGTCGACAAGGCCGGCCAGTTCGTCTTCGACCGCGCCCGCGATCTGAAAAAACTGTTCCCGAAAAAACCGCTGCTGCTGTCCGAAGTCGGCTGGCCGAGCAACGGGCGCATGCGCGGTGGTGCCGATGCTTCACCGGCGGACCAGGCGATTTACCTGCGCACACTGGTCAATAAGCTCAATCGCCAGGGCTTCAACTATTTCGTGATCGAAGCCTTCGATCAGCCGTGGAAGGCCAGCGATGAAGGTTCCGTCGGCGCCTATTGGGGCGTGTTCAATGCCGCGCGCCAGCAGAAATTCAATTTCGAAGGCCCGGTAGTAGCGATTCCGCAATGGCGCGTGCTGGCGATCGGCTCGGTGGTGCTGGCGCTGCTGTCGCTGACCCTGCTGATGATCGACGGCTCGGCCCTGCGCCAGCGCGGCCGGACGTTCCTGACCTTTATTGCGTTCCTGTGCGGTTCGGTGCTGGTGTACATCGGTTACGACTACAGCCAGCAATACAGCACGTGGTTCAGCCTCACAGTCGGATTTCTTCTGGCACTCGGTGCGCTCGGGGTGTTCATCGTCCTGCTCACCGAGGCCCATGAGCTGGCCGAAGCGGTGTGGATTCACAAGCGCCGGCGCGAATTCCTGCCAGTGCTTGGCGACTCGGACTACCGGCCGAAAGTCTCGATCCATGTGCCCTGCTACAACGAGCCGCCGGAGATGGTCAAACAGACCCTCGATGCACTGGCCGCGCTCGATTATCCGGACTTCGAAGTCCTGATCATCGACAACAACACCAAGGACCCGGGGGTGTGGGAACCGGTGCGCGATTACTGCGAAACACTGGGCCCGCGCTTCAAGTTCTTCCACGTGTCGCCGCTGGCCGGTTTCAAGGGCGGCGCGCTGAATTATCTGATCCCGCACACCGCCAAGGATGCCGAAGTGATTGCGGTGATCGACTCCGATTACTGCGTGCACCCGAACTGGCTCAAGCACATGGTGCCGCACTTCGCCGACCCGAAAATCGCCGTGGTGCAGTCGCCGCAGGATTATCGCGACCAGAACGAAAGCACCTTCAAGAAGCTTTGCTACGCCGAGTACAAAGGCTTCTTCCACATCGGCATGGTCACTCGCAACGACCGTGACGCGATCATTCAGCACGGCACCATGACCATGACCCGCCGCTCGGTGCTGGAAGAGTTGGGCTGGGCTGACTGGTGCATCTGTGAAGACGCCGAACTGGGCCTGCGCGTGTTCGAAAAAGGCCTGTCGGCGGCGTATTACCACGACAGCTACGGCAAGGGCCTGATGCCGGATACCTTCATCGACTTCAAGAAACAGCGTTTCCGCTGGGCCTACGGCGCGATCCAGATCATCAAGCGTCATACCCGCAGCCTGCTGCGCGGCAAGGACACCGAGCTGACCCGTGGCCAGCGTTATCACTTCCTCGCCGGTTGGCTGCCGTGGGTCGCCGATGGCATGAACATCTTCTTCACCGTCGGCGCGCTGTTGTGGTCGGCGGCGATGATCATCGTGCCGCAACGGGTCGATCCGCCGCTGCTGATTTTCGCAATCCCGCCGCTGGCGCTGTTTGTGTTCAAGGTCGGCAAGATCATTTTCCTCTACCGCCGCGCGGTGGGGGTGAATCTGAAGGATGCGTTCTGCGCGGCACTGGCCGGCCTGGCGTTGTCGCACACCATTGCCAAAGCGGTGCTGTACGGCTTCTTCACCAGCAGCATTCCGTTCTTCCGCACGCCGAAAAACGCCGACAACCACGGTTTCTGGGTGGCGATCAGCGAAGCGCGTGAAGAGCTGTTCATCATGCTGTTGCTGTGGGGCGCGGCGCTGGGGATTTTCCTGGTCAACGGCATGCCGAGCAATGACATGCGCTTCTGGGTGACCATGCTGCTGGTGCAGTCGCTGCCGTATCTGGCAGCGCTGATCATGGCGTTCCTGTCGTCGCTGCCCAAACCTGTGGCCAAGGCTGAGCCGGCACCGGTCGTCTAAATCCGCACCGCAGCACTAAACGGCGGCCAACGGTCGCCGTTTTGCTTTAAGATAACCGCCATTTTGCGGGGCTTGGCGGCGTCCCCGGTTCGACTGACCGAACCCAATCCCTGTAGGAGTGAGCCTGCTCGCGATGGCGGTGTAACAGTC
>NZ_QETJ01000046.1:0-33649 GCF_003105095.1 Pseudomonas sp. NDM
CCCTGCACACCACCCTCTACCCCGCGCTGCCGCGGCCCCACCCCATCGCCGGTGATCACTTGGCGTTTTTCCACCCGGCCCGGGCCCGACGTCACCGTATGGCGACAAATCCCTAGTTGACGGGCGAGCATGTCAAGGCTTTCCTGGGCGTTAATTGTCGGCGCGGCGTCCTGCTGGGGATCGATGGCGTCGAGGGTGGGGGGGCGGGTGTCTGGCAAGGGAGGCTCCATTGGTGTGGGGCGGTGAGATTACGGATGTTACAGGGTCAATTGCATTGGGCATACTCGCAGCACCATCGGTTGATGGGGGGGAGTTGGCGGCCGTGACGGTTGCTCTTGTCAGGTTCAAGGGCTATCATCGGCACGTCAGCACAGACCGGAACTTTGCAAGCAAAGGGTGTTGATTTCGGTGGCGCAAGCTACTCCTAGCCAGTGAGCGGGATAAGCGGGAAACCGTGAAAGGACAGGCCGATATTGAGATTTACAGAAAGCCCCGATGTGCATGCGTCGGGGCTTTTTGCTTTCTCTCAAATGGACTTTCCCGTGTTTCGCATTTCCAGGATGTAGCGGACGTTATGTGGTTTTCCTTTCGGCAGCTTCGACCGCCCCCACTCAGCGACCTCGTAGGCGGAAATGATCCGGAGTTTGAGACGGTTCGTTGAGTGCTGCGGCTTGCTGATAGAAAAAAAGACCGCGTAGTCATGCAAGTCCAGACAGTAATAGCGCTGACTGTTTTCTACGTAGAAGGGCACAGCCAGACCTTTGAAAAAGCGTTTGTGCAAGTAATCCGTAATCTGGCTGCTGCAGTGGTGGCGGTCCGCACAAAAATACCGAACTTCTCCCCTGTGTCTTAGTGGCTGGCCGTGACCTTTGTCATCGGTAAAACAGTGGAACCCGAATTCAAACCTGACAACCAGCTGCTGCGCAGCCACTTCAAATGCGAGTTCGAAGGGTTGTAAATGCGCCATGCAGTATTTGCGTCCGCCAATTATCAGGTCTTTCCATTCCATTGTTACTGTCGCCGGACGTATTGATTTGTACGGATTTCCAAGCCCCGGTCGCTGATAAGCAGCGACGTCTCGAGAGTATCCCTGCGAAGACATCATCAACAGACGTCTTACCGCTCAAAACCGCAGCTTCGGATCTTTCCTACAGCTCTGGTCAGGTCTTCCGAACATTGCGCACGCCAAGACGCAACCCAACCACTCGCCCACAAAAAAGCCGCGCATTCGGCGCGGCTTTTCAATTTGGTGGGCCCACACGGACTCGAACCGTGGACCAAAGGATTATGAGTCCTCTGCTCTAACCAACTGAGCTATAGGCCCTCAGTAGGCCGCGGATTATAGCGACGGTTTCGCGGCTGTGCTATCCGAAAAATCCGATACGGTCACATGCAGAAACGTGGCGGCGAATTCATTCGGTGGCAGCGGCAGGCTGACGATGTAGCCCTGGATCTGTTCACAACCTTCCGCGGCGAGGAATTGTTGTTGGGCCTGGGTTTCCACGCCTTCGGCAATCACCGTGAATTGCATGCTCCGCCCTAGCGCGATGATGGCGCGTACGATCGCCGCGTCGTGGGGATCGTCGGGCAGTCCGCGGACGAAAGACTGATCGATCTTGAGGATGTCCAACGGCAGGCGTTTGAGGTAGCTGAGCGAGGAGTAGCCGGTGCCGAAGTCGTCGATCGCCAGCTGTACGCCGAGGTGTTTGAGCTGGTGCAGCACCGCCAGCGCCTCTTCGGCCTGACTCATGATGAAATTCTCGGTAATTTCCAGTTGCAGTAAATCCGGCCTGAGGCGGTTTTCCTTGAGCAGTTGCTCGATGCGTACCAGCAGGTTCGGTTGACGCAGCTGCGCTCCGGCGAGGTTCACTGACAGCGGGCCGAGCGGTTGATAAATCCGGTTCCACTCGAACATCTGCCGGCATGCGGTTTCCAGCACCCAATCGCCGATCTGCAGGATCATGCCGTTCTCTTCGGCCAGCGGGATGAAGTGCTCGGGCGGCACTTCGCCGAAGGTCGGATGACGCCAGCGAATCAGTGCTTCGGCGCCCACCAGACTGTGGTCGACCAGGCTGATTTTCGGTTGGTAGTAGAGAAACAGCTCGTCGCGCTCGATGGCGCGGCGCAGTTCGTGTTCCAGTGCTATGCGTTCGCTGGCTTGGGCGGTGAGGTCGCGGGTGTAGCTTTCGACGCGATTGCGCCCCTTGGCTTTGGAACGGTACATCGCCGCGTCAGCGTTTTTCACCAGCGTCGCCACGTCGCAACCGTCGCGTGGATAGAGACTGGTGCCGATGCTGGCGCTGATGAAGAACTCGTGTTCGCCGGCCTGGAACGGCGCGCCGAAGCAATTGAGCAGTTTCGTCGCGATGTTGTCGGCGTCGCTGGCTTGCTGCAAGCCCGGCAGCAAAATGATGAATTCGTCACCGCCCAATCGGGCGACGGTGTCGATATCTCGTAACTGTTCCTTCAAACGCACGGCGATGCCCTTGAGCAACAGGTCGCCCACCGGGTGGCCGAGGCTGTCGTTGATGTGCTTGAAGCGGTCCAGATCGAGAAACAGCACCGCGCCCTGGCCGCCATTTTCCTGTTGGCTGGTCAAGGCCATTTGCAGGCGACTTTCGAACAAAGTGCGATTGGGCAGGCCGGTCAGCGGGTCGTGGTGAGCCTGGTAATCGAGCTTGGCCTGGGCGTGCTTGAGGCTGGAAATATCGGCGAATACCGCGACGAAGTGGGTGATGAACTTGTCGCGATTACGCACGGCGCTGATGGTCAGCCAGCTCGGGTACAGCTCGCCGTTCTTGCGCCGGTTGGAAATCTCGCCTTGCCAGTGTCCCTCGTCGGTCAATTGGTGCCACATCGCCGCGTAGAACGCGCTGTCATGCAGCCCAGACGCCAATAGCCTTGGCGTGTGGCCCAGCGCCTCGCTTTCGCTGTAGCCGGTGATTTCGGTGAAGGCGCGATTGACCGCGCTGATGTGTTGCTGGGTGTCGGTGATCAGTACACCTTCAGCGGTGCTTTCGAAAACCGTCGCCGCCTGCTGCAGTTTTTCCTGCATGAGATGGCGCTCGGTGATGTCCCGGGCGATGGTCAGCATGCAGTCTTCGTCGCCGATCGGCAGCGGGCGACTGGAGACTTCACACAGGCGAATCTGCCCGTCACTGCGACGGATATGGCAGGTGAAGTCACGGACAAAACCGTCGCGGTGCAACAGGTCGAGCATCTGTTTGCGTTCGTTGAGGTTGACCCAGATCCCGAGATCCAGCGTTGACCGATCCACTGACATGGCGCTGTTGAAACCGGTGATGCGGCTGAAACCTTCGTTGACCTCCAACAACAGGCCGTCGCTTTGGCGCGACAGCAGCAAACCGTCCGGCGACGCATGAAAAGCCTTGGCAAACTTCTCTTCCGAGGTCTGCAATTGCTGTTGGGTTTCCTTGAGCTGGCTGATGTCGCGCACCACGACCACCAGCGCCGGGGTGGTGTCGAGGTCGAAGGGTTCGGCGGAAATCAGCCCGGTGAATACCTGGCCGTTGTTGCGGCGAAAGGGCATCTCCAGATTACGAATGCTGCCAGCCTGCAAGCGCTGCAACAGGCCCGGGCCGACGCCGGGAATGCCCCAGATATTGAGGTGGGTGGCGGTTTGGCCGATCACGTCCTCGGCCCTGAGACCGATCTGCTCTTCGAAGGCCTCGTTGACCTCGAGCAAGCAGCCGTCGGACATCCGCGCAATTACCAGAATGTCCGGACACTGTTCGAACACCGAGGCGAATTTCTGTTCCGACAGGCGCAGCGCCTCTTCGGTGCGCTTGATTTCGCTGATGTCGATCATCAAACCGCGCATCACCGGTTCGTGGCCATGCTCGATCAGACTGACAATGTCGCGCACCCACAGGCAGCGGCCGTCGGCGGTGATGACGCGATAGTCGACGATGTGATCGCGGCCCTGTCGCAGCGCTTCCTTGCAATAGTTCTGCGTGCGGGTCAGGTCGGCGGGGTGAATGATGTTGTGCCAGAAGCCCGGAATCAGCCAATGGGACTGTGGATAGCCGAGCAAGTCTTCAGCGTGAGGCGAGACATAGCTGTAGGTGAAGTCGCTCATCCGCGCTTCCCAGGCAATCGCCGACAAGCTTTCGACCAGGCCACGGTAGTGATATTCGCTGCTGCGCAATTCCTGCTCGAGGTCGATGCGCCGGGTGATTTCCGAGCTCAGGCGGCGGTTGATGCGAATCACCACGGCGAGGACGGTGATCAGCAGTAACAGACCGGGCAGGCCATACACCAGCAGGTCTGACCAGAACGAGCGATGGTCGAGCACATTGCCGACCCAATGCTCCTGGATGCTGCTGATTTCCGCCGGCGTCATGTCGGCAAGGACCTTGTCGAGAATCCCCACCAGCACCTTGTTGTCGCGGGGGACGGCCATCGCCAGTTGATAGCGATACGGGGTTTCGCCGCTGACGTAGAGGCCGTCGAGTTTGAGCTGGCGCAGGCTCCAGACGCTGGAAGCCAGGTCACCGACCACCGCGTCCACTTCATCAGTCGCCAGGGCTTGCAGCGCCGAACTGACGTTGGGCATGGCGACCAGATTCAGGTCGGGGTGGTGAGTGCGTAGTAGTTCGTGGGGGGCGTAGTTGTCCACCACGGCGATTTTCAGCCCATACAGGTCATCGAGTTTGCGCGGCTGGGCGCCGCCGACATGGGCGAGGATGACGATCGGAAAGTCGAGGTACGGCCGGGTGAATGACAGATAGTTCTGGCGTTCCGGCGTAGACATGATCCCCGGCAGCAAATCGATCTTGCCCTTCTTGACCTGCTCCAGCACCACCGTCCAGCTCACCGGTTCGATGGGCGTCAGCTTGATCGCCAGACGTTGACGGATCACGTCGATATAGTCGGCAGCCAGACCCTGATAACGGTTCTGGTCGTCGCGAAATTCGAAGGGCGGCCACGATGCATCGACACCCAGGCGCAAGTCAGGGTGAGCCGCCAGCCAGCTGCGTTCTTCATCGGTGAGAGTCAGCGCGTCAGCCGTGGCGGTGCAGATCATCAATGACAGCAGAAACAGCACGGGCGCCAGTCTGGGCATAACGCTCTCGTCAGGGCTGGGGGTGATTGTTTCGAGTGTAGACGGGGTATGCGGCGGGGAGGGTGGGGCGGGGAATTTAATCTGCCATAAAACAAAACCCCCGGCCTGGGCCGGGGGTTCTGGTATCACTCGTCGAGGAAGGAGCGCAGATGCTCGCTTCGCGTCGGGTGGCGCAGCTTGCGCAGCGCCTTGGCTTCGATCTGACGGATCCGCTCACGCGTTACGTCAAACTGTTTGCCCACTTCTTCGAGCGTATGGTCGGTGTTCATGTCGATACCGAAGCGCATGCGCAATACCTTGGCTTCACGGGCAGTGAGGCCGGACAGTACTTCGCGAGTCGCTTCCTTCAGACTTTCCACCGTGGCGACATCGATTGGCGACTGCATGGTCGAGTCTTCGATGAAGTCGCCCAGATGGGAGTCTTCGTCATCACCGATCGGGGTTTCCATGGAGATCGGCTCTTTGGCGATCTTCAGTACCTTGCGGATCTTGTCCTCAGGCATTTCCATGCGTTCGCCCAGCTCTTCCGGGGTCGGTTCGCGACCCATTTCCTGCAGCATCTGCCGGGAAATACGGTTGAGCTTGTTGATCGTCTCGATCATGTGCACCGGGATACGAATGGTGCGGGCCTGGTCGGCGATCGAGCGAGTGATCGCCTGACGGATCCACCAGGTGGCATAAGTCGAGAACTTGTAACCGCGACGATATTCGAACTTGTCCACCGCTTTCATCAGACCGATGTTGCCTTCCTGGATCAGATCGAGGAATTGCAGACCGCGGTTGGTGTACTTCTTGGCGATCGAGATCACCAGACGCAGGTTGGCTTCAACCATCTCTTTCTTCGCGCGGCGGGCCTTGGCCTCACCGATCGACATGCGACGGTTGATGTCCTTGATTTCGGCGATGGTCAGACCGGTCTCGGTTTCCAGCGCGATCAGTTTCTGCTGGCAACGGATGATGTCCGGCTGCACGCGACCGATGGCTTCGGCGTACTTGCTCTTGCCTTTGGCCAGGGCGTCGGACCAGCTTTCGTCGACTTCGTTGCCCGGGAACTGACGCAGGAAATCGGCGCGCGGCATACGTGCATCACGTACGCACAGCTGCATGATCGCGCGCTCTTGCTGACGCAGACGATCCAGGGCACTGCGTACACGCTCGACCAGGGCTTCGAATTGCTTCGGCACCAGTTTGATCGGCATGAACAGCTCGGCCAGGGCCAGCAACTCGGCAACCGCTGCCTTGTTGTGACGACCGTGCTTTTTCAGGGCCTTGCGGGTGATTTCCATCTGGTCGGCCACGGCGCCGAAGCGCTGCGCAGCAATGACCGGATCCGGACCGCTTTCGGCTTCTTCTTCGTCATCGGAAGAGTCGGCTTCATCGTCGTCGGTGTCGTCGTCGGCCTTGACGGCTTTCGGATCGACCGGCGGCGGCACTTCTGCCGCAGGCGGCGCGATGCCGTCGTCCGGGTCGATATAACCGCTCAGGACGTCGGACAGGCGACCACCTTCGGTGGTGACGCGGGTGTACTCGGAGAGGATGTGGTCAACCGTGCCAGGGAAATGCGCGATTGCGCTCATCACTTCACGAATGCCTTCTTCGATCCGCTTGGCGATTTCGATTTCGCCTTCACGGGTCAGAAGCTCGACCGTACCCATTTCACGCATGTACATGCGCACCGGGTCAGTGGTGCGACCAATATCGGTCTCCACCGCCGCCAACGCAGCGGCTGCTTCTTCCGCAGCGGCCTCGTCGGTATCGGCGTCGGCCAACATAAGGGCGTCCGCATCCGGAGCACTCTCGTGTACGGGGATCCCCATGTCGTTAATCATGCGGATGATGTCTTCCACCTGCTCCGGATCTGAAATATCCTCGGGCAGGTGGTCGTTGACCTCGGCGTAAGTCAGATACTTCTGCTCACGACCCAGTTTGATCAACTCAATAATACGAGACTGCTGTTGCGCTTTTCCGGACATAACACCCTATCCACTGAAGGTCTTGGCGGGCAAAAAACAAGCCGAGGATTATACCTGAGCTATGACCTCACGCGCCAGTTGAGGTCGGGTTTGATGCGGAAACATTGCGACTTAAAAGGTCGCGCAGTTGATTTTTCTCTTCGACGCTCAGTTCGCTTTGCCGCGCTTTCCTGAGTAACTGTTCGAGATTTCGCTCGCGTTGGCGGGCTGACAAGCTAGTAATGGTGTCGAAAAACTGTTGTTCAAGGTTATCTCCGTCAATCAGCCATTCCTTTTCTGCCAGTGCCTTGAGCAAACGACCCTGTTCAGTACCGTGCCATCGCGCGATCAACTGAAATGAGTTTAGCTTGGGATTCTTCTGCACGGCTTCGAGCAGCGCCACAAGCAGTTGGGCGTTGGTCTGATTTTCATCGGCAATGTGCCCGGCGTCTTCGACGCGCTTGGCCAGTTGCGGATGATGGAGCAATGTTCTAAGGGCCGTCAGGGTTGGCGATTCAACGCCAATCGGCGTGCGCGGGCGCTGCGGTTCACGGTCGCCGCCACGCTTGCCATTCTTCTCCCACGGTTTCTTGTCCCACTTCTTGCCGCCGGCGCCGGGTTTCTTCGGCGTCCATTCCTGCTGCGGCACATACATGTCCTGTGCCTGCGGCTGATGGTAGTCGCTGTAATCCGGCATGGCGTCGTAATCGATGCCCGGATCATAGGCGGGCGGTGCTTCCTGCGGTGCACTCTGGACCAATTGGCTGACGGTCTCGCTGCTCAGGCCGGTGATCTCGGTCAGGCGCTGACGCATGAGAATGCGCAGGTTTGCGCCCGGCACCTTGTCGATCAGCGGCGCAGCGAGGGTGGCCATGTGCGCCTTGCCCTCGAGGGAGCGCGGATCGGCTTCTTCGGTCAGTTGCTGGAAAAAATAATCGGCCAGCGGCTGCGCGTGCTGATTGATGCGCGCCTTGAAAGCGTCGGTGCCTTCGGCGCGCACCAGGGTATCCGGGTCTTCGCCTTCGGGCAGAAACAGGAATCGTGCGCGGCGACCGTCCTGCAGGCACGGCAGGGTCGCCTCCAGTGCGCGCCACGCGGCATTGCGGCCGGCCTGGTCGCCGTCGAAGCAGAACAATACGTTCGGCACGACGCGGAACAGGCGCTTCAAATGTTCTTCGCTGGTCGCGGTGCCCAGCGTGGCGACGGCATTGCGCAAGCCTTGCTGGGCGAGGGCGATGACGTCCATGTAGCCTTCGACGACGATGATTTCGTCGAGGTTGCGATTGTTCTTGCGCGCTTCATAGAGGCCGTAGAGTTCCTGGCCTTTATGGAATACCGGGGTTTCCGGTGAGTTCAGGTACTTGGGCTTGTCGTCACCGAGTACGCGGCCGCCGAAGGCAATGATCCGTCCACGGGTGTCGCGGATCGGGAACATTACGCGATCACGGAAGCGATCATAGCGTTTGCCGGTTTCGGCGTTCTCGATCAGCAGACCGGCTTCGATCATGGCCTTCTGTTGCAGGGTGTCGCTGCTCAGATGCTTGAGCAGATTGTCCCAGCCCGGTGGCGCAAAACCGAGGCCGAAATCCCGGGCGATCTCGCCGGTCAGGCCGCGACCCTTGAGGTAATCCACTGCGGCCTTGCGCGATGGATGACTCTTCAGTGCCTGCCGATAGAAGTCAGCGGCGGCGGTGAGCAGCGGGTACAGCGGCGAATCGGTCGGCTGGCGCGGCTTGCGCTCGCGGCCGCTTTCTTCGCGGGGGATTTCCATGCCGGCGGCTTTGGCCAGATCTTCGACGGCCTGGGGGAAATCCAGGTTGTCGTGATCCATGAGAAAGCCGAGGGCGTTGCCGCCAGCGCCGCAGCCGAAGCAGTAATAGAACTGCTTGTCGGGGCTGACGCTGAATGACGGGGTTTTCTCTTTATGGAACGGGCAGCAGGCGGTGTAGTTCTTGCCGGCCTTCTTCAATTGCACGCGCGAGCTGACCACGTCGACGATGTCGGTGCGGTTCAGCAGGTCGTCAATGAAGCTCTGGGGAATCAGCCCGGCCATGGCATTCTCGTCGTCTGCGCTGCAATAAATCCGTTGCGCCAGGCTGTCGGACGCGGGCCATTGTTGGAAACGCACAAAAAGTGCGGCTCGACCGGTGTCGTCTGCGTGATCGCTGTCGGGAAGTGTATCTGCCGAAAATCCACTGACGTTAGTACCTATCAGTCTTCGACTATTTGAAAGTGTTGCGCTGAATCCGCTGACGGCCGGTTGTCGGCCTCGGATAGCTCAATAAAGCGGGCACGCATGCAGGTGCCTTGGGCTGATCGTCGTAAGAGGAATCAGTGGGTGTGCTCGTCAGTAGCCTTGAAAGGCTCGTCAGAAAAGACGTGCACCGCTGGCAAAAGAGCCAGGCCTGACGCGGTGAAGCAGATTTGTCTCGGTCGCATCGGCGGCGTCGACGGTGAAGCATCAAGCGTTTTACGCAAATGCCATTAGCCCGGCTGAGGGCCGGGCTTAGGCAAGAAGCTTGCTACGAACGTCTGTGTATTAGTACAGACGAACGGCGCGGCGCTGTTCGCGCTGAACTTTCTTGGCGTGACGCTTAACAGCGGCTGCTGCCTTGCGCTTACGCTCAGAAGTTGGCTTCTCGTAAAATTCGCGGCTACGAACTTCAGCCAGTACACCGGCTTTTTCGCAGGAGCGCTTGAAACGACGCAGAGCTACGTCGAAGGGTTCGTTCTCTTTTACTTTGACGGCTGGCATCCAGAGCTACCTTCATTCATTACCGGGGTCAACATCCTCGCGGCAAAAGAGCACTTGAAGACGTCGGTTTTTAAGGGTTGCGGATGTTAACCCCTCATCGCTCGGAATGCAAAGCCTCTGATCGAAAACCGCTGGTCGGGGCATCACGTGGCGACTATTATGCGCGCCTTCGAATTCAGCCTAAACAAGGCGCAAACCCATGCTAGTACTGGGATTAGAAACCTCCTGCGACGAAACCGGCGTCGCATTGTATGACAGCGAGCGCGGCCTGCTGGCCGATGCGCTGTTCAGTCAGATCGACCTGCACCGCGTCTATGGCGGTGTGGTGCCGGAGCTGGCTTCGCGTGACCACGTCAAACGCATGCTGCCCTTGATCCGTCAGGTGTTGGCCGAGGCCGACTGCGTGCCGACCGAGATCGACGCAATCGCCTATACCGCGGGTCCTGGCCTGGTCGGCGCGCTGCTGGTCGGTGCATCCTGCGCGCAGGCACTGGCGTTTGCCTGGGGCATTCCGGCGCTTGGCGTGCACCACATGGAAGGCCACCTGCTGGCACCGATGCTGGAGCCGAAACCACCGGAATTCCCGTTCGTCGCTTTGTTGGTTTCCGGTGGTCATACGCAGCTGGTTCAGGTCGACGGCATCGGCCAATACAGCCTGCTTGGCGAGACACTCGACGATGCGGCCGGCGAAGCGTTCGACAAGACCGCGAAGATGATGGGCCTCAATTATCCCGGCGGGCCGGAAATCGCCAAGCTGGCCGAGAAGGGCGTCGCAGGACGTTTTACCTTCCCGCGTCCGATGTGTGATCGTCCGGGGCTGGATTTCAGCTTCAGCGGCCTGAAAACCTTCGCCCTCAACACCTGGCAGCAATGCGTCAGCGCCGGGGACGACGGCGAACAAGCCCGTTGCGACATCGCGCTGGCGTTCCAGCAGGCCGTGGTGGAGACTTTGACCATCAAGTGCAAGCGCGCCCTGAAACAGGCGGGCATGAAGCGGCTGGTGATCGCCGGCGGCGTCAGCGCCAACAAGGCGTTGCGGATTTCCCTGGAAAAGATGCTCGGCGATATGAAGGGCGATGTGTTCTACGCGCGTCCCGAGTTCTGCACCGACAATGGCGCAATGATCGCGTTTGCCGGATGCCAGCGCCTCAAGGCCGGTCAGCAGGAAAGTCTGGCCATCACCGTGCAGGCGCGCTGGCCGATGGAGCAGTTGTCGGCATTGTGATCAGCGATGCTCGCGGACGTCATTCAAAAATGCCGTTCGCGCCCGGCAAACAGGTCGCGTAGATTGCCGCGATGACGCCAGACAATCAGCAAGGTCAGCGCGCTCATTGGCAACAAGGCCTCCGGTTCCTGCCAGGCCAGCAGCGGCAGGGTCAACGGAGTGGCAATCAGCGCTGCCAGCGAACTGGTGCGAGTCAGGTAGAACGTCAGCAGCCAGGCGCACACCGCCAGCAGCGCGGCAGGTGGATACAGGCCGAGCAACATGCCGGCGGCAGTGGCGACGCCTTTGCCGCCACGAAAGCGGAAGTACAGCGGGAACAGGTGACCGATCACGGCGCACACGCCAATCCACGCCTGATCCTGCAGCGAAAGGCCCGCGCTCGATGCGATCAGCACCGGCAGCAGGCCTTTGCACAGATCACCGAGCAGGGTCAGGATCGCCAGTTTGCGACCGGCCAGGCGCAGCATGTTGGTGGCGCCGGCATTACCCGAGCCACTCATTCGCGGATCCGGGTTTCCGGTCAGGCGGCTGAGCAAAATGGCGAAGGACAGCGAGCCGAGCAGGTAGGCGAGAATCGCCAGTAACCAAAACATGCTAACTATTCCGGGCGAGGACGCCCTGATTCTAACGGCGCATCGCGCCCTTGTCGTGCAGCGGAGAGAAGTGCTTGGACAGAGTGTTTATCGAGGGCCTGGAAGTCGACACCGTGATCGGTGCCTACGACTGGGAGCGCGGCATCCGTCAGTGCCTGCGTCTTGATCTGAGCTTCGCCTGGGACAATCGCCCGGCCGCCGCTGGTGACGACCTGACCCTGGCGCTCGATTACGCCAGCGTTTCCACGCGCATCCAGGCTTTTGCCGAGCAGGCGCAGTTCCAACTGGTCGAGACCTTTGCCGAGCGTCTGGTTGAAGTGCTCATGGCCGAATTCAACATCACCTGGGTACGACTGAAGCTGACCAAGCCGGGCGCCGTGCCGGCAGCCAAGGGCGGTGTGGGTGTGGAGATCGAGCGCGGATGTCGCTGACTCAGGTCTACCTCGGGCTCGGTAGCAATATCGAGCGGGAAACCCATTTGCGTGCCGGTCTCGATGCGCTGGCGAAATTTCTGGTGGATATCCGTTGTTCGGCGGTGTTCGAGAGCCAGCCGGTGGGCATCAAGAGCGGGCCGTTCTTCAATTTCGTGGTTTCGGCGTACACCGATCTGCCATTGATGGAGCTGGATCGGCGCTTGAAATTCATCGAGGCGGATAACGGTCGTTATGCACCGGATCGCAAGGGGTTGCCGCTGGATATCGACGTGCTGCTGTATGGCGATCTGGTGGGTAATTTCGACGGATTGACTCTGCCGCGGGCGGAAATCCTGAAAAACGCTTTCGTGCTGTGGCCGCTGTCATTGATCGCGCCGCAGCGGGTGCATCCGGGTGTGGGCAAGAGTTTTGCGACGTTGTGGGCTGAGGCGCAGATTGATCAGGTGTTGGCGCCGGTTGCGTTCGAATGGCGGGGGGAGCAGCTCACGCCTTCGGATTTGCGCTGACCAACGGGCGCCATCGCGAGCAGGCTCACTCCTACATTTTGGAACGCATTCCCCTGTAGGAGTGAGCCTGCTCGCGATGCTTTTTTTAAACCGACGCCGATTCTTTGTAGGTCTTTAACGCTTTGAGCCGCTCACGCTTCAGCGCTTCGCCCAACTGAGGGCCCTTGAAGCCCATTTCCAGCAGTGGCTGCACCGCCACTTCTCGCGCAGCCTTCGCCGCCCCACGCAGATATTCCGCCTGTGGATAACTGCGCTGCTCCAGGCCTTTGCGGCCACGAGCATCCATCTCGCACGCAGCGATGAACTCCTCGAAGCGCTGCGGCCGCCGATAGACATCGAAGCTCTGCAGCAACTCCAGCAATGTGGACGCCTTCAACTCCAGAGCCCGGTGCCCATGGGTGTGATACTGGCCGACCAGCAGAGCCAGTTCCTGACAATCCTTGGGTGCCTTGAAGCGCTGGTTGACCGCTTTGATCAGCTTCAGCCCGGTGTGCTCATGAGCGATATGCCGAGGCCATTCCTCTTCTGGCGTCAGGCCTTTGCCCAAGTCATGCAGCAGGCAGGCCCAGCGCACCGTCAGCGGTTGCCTGTGCAGGGCTGATTGTTCCAGCACGCTCAGGGTGTGCAGGCCTGTGTCGATTTCCGGGTGATGGGCCTGCGGCTGCGGTACGCCGAACAAGGCGTCAACCTCCGGCATCAGCACTTTGAGGGCGCCGCAGTTGCGCAACACCTGGACGAATACCTGCGGGTGGTTTTCCATCAGCGCCCGGGAAATTTCCTTCCAGCTGCGTTCGGCCGTCAGTGCCTGCAGTTCCCCGGACTCGCTGAGCTGACGCATCAGCTCCATTGTCTCGTCTGCGACCGTGAAGCCCAGTTCGGCATAGCGCGCGGCGAAACGGGCAACGCGCAGCACACGCAGTGGATCTTCGGCGAACGCCGGGGAAACATGACGAAGAATTCGCGCTTCAAGATCGCGCTGGCCATGATAGGGATCGGTCAGGTTGAGCTGATCGTCTTCAGCCATGGCATTGATCGTCAGGTCGCGGCGAATCAGGTCTTCTTCCAACGTGACTTCGGGACTTGCATGGAAAGTGAAGCCGCCGTAGCCGCGCCCGCTTTTGCGCTCGGTGCGGGCGAGGGCGTATTCCTCGCCGGTCTTCGGGTGCAGAAACACCGGAAAATCTGCGCCAACCGGGCGGAATCCCTTGGCGAGCATTTCTTCAGTGGTCGCGCCGACCACGACCCGGTCGACATCAGTGACCGGCAATCCCAACAGGCGATCACGTACCGCGCCGCCAACCTTGTAAACCTGCATAAAAAAACCTCCGTCAGTCCGACAGGATAACCTTTGCGTCAGACTTGCGGAGGCCAGAACCGGATCAAAGATGAATCACGGCCAGGTCGAGCCGGCCGTAATCGCCTTCGCTGTGTTCACTGCGCGGCGGGACGTGATGGGTTTTCATGATCTGGTCACCCTGCAGGGTTTCCAGATGAATGTCGAAACCCCATAGCCGGTGCAAGTGCTTGAGCACTTCCTCGGTGGAGTCGCCCAACGGTTTACGGTCGTGCTGCTGATGACGCAGGGTCAGGGAGCGGTCGCCGCGCCGGTCGATGCTGTAGATCTGCACGTTGGGTTCACGATTGCCGAGGTTGTACTGCGCAGCCAGGGTTTCGCGGATGATGCGGTAGCCGCCCTCGTCATGAATGGCCGGCACCAGCAGGTCATCCTTCTGATCGTCATCCAGGATGCTGAAGAGCTTCAGATCGCGGATCACCTTGGGTGACAGGTACTGCAGGATAAAACTCTCGTCCTTGAAACTGCTCATGGCGAACTTGATGGTCGACAGCCAGTCGGAGCCGGCGATATCCGGAAACCAGCGACGGTCTTCCTCGGTTGGCTCTTCGCACATGCGCCGAATGTCGCGGTACATGGCGAAGCCCAGCGCATACGGGTTGATACCGCTGTAGTACGGACTGTCGAAACCCGGCTGGAACACCACGCTGGTATGCGAAGTGAGGAACTCCATCATGAAGCCATCAGTGACCAGGCCTTCGTCATACAGGTCATTCATCAGCGTGTAATGCCAGAACGTTGCCCAGCCTTCGTTCATCACCTGGGTCTGGCGCTGCGGATAGAAATACTGGGCGATCTTGCGCACGATTCGCACGATCTCGCGCTGCCACGGCTCCAGCAGAGGTGCATGCTTCTCGATGAAATAGAGGATGTTTTCCTGCGGCTCGGCCGGAAAGCGGGCGTTGTCCTTGTCGCTGTATTTGTCCGCACCCTTGGGGATGGTGCGCCACAGATCATTGATCTGCTTCTGCATGTGCTCTTCGCGATCCTTTTGGCGCCGGCGCTCTTCCTCGGCGGAAATCGGATACGGACGCTTGTAGCGGTCGACACCGTAGTTCATCAGCGCGTGACAGGAGTCGAGCAGATCTTCCACCGCATCGATGCCATGGCGCTCTTCGCACTGCATGATGTACTGCTTGGCGAACACCAGATAATCGATGATCGAACTGGCGTCGGTCCAGGTGCGGAACAGGTAGTTGCCCTTGAAAAAACTGTTGTGGCCGTAGCAGGCATGAGCCACAACCAGCGCCTGCATGCAAATGGTGTTCTCCTCCATCAGGTAGGCGATGCACGGATCGGAGTTGATCACGATCTCGTAAGCCAGGCCCATCTGCCCGCGACTGTAGGATTTCTCGGTGCTGAGGAAGTGTTTGCCATAGGACCAGTGGTGATAGCCCAGCGGCATGCCCACCGAGGCGTAGGCATCCATCATCTGCTCGGCGGTGATCACTTCGATCTGGTTGGGGTAGGTATCCAGCGCATAGCGGGCCGCGATCCGGGCAATTTCGCGGTCGTAGGTCTGGATCAGCTCGAATGTCCATTCGGAGCCTGTGGAAATCGGTTGGCGCTTCTGCTCTTTGGCGGTCATGTCACTAACCTGCGCTGGAAGAGTTCACGGAAGACCGGATAGATATCTCCGGCCGAGACCAGTTGCTGCTGGGCAAAAGTGTCAGAGAAGGCTTCGGCGATGCGTTCGTACTCGTACCACAGGGCCTGATGTTCGCGTGGGGTAATCTCCACATAAGTGTAGTACTGCACAAACGGCATGATCTGATTGATCAGAATGTCACGGCAGATCGGCGAGTCGTCGTTCCAGTTATCGCCGTCGGAGGCTTGAGCGGCATAGATGTTCCACTCGTTGCTTGGATAGCGCTCGGCCATGATTTCCTGCATCAGCTTCAAGGCGCTGGAAACGATGGTGCCGCCGGTTTCCCGTGAGTAGAAAAACTCCTCTTCGTCGACTTCCCGGGCACTGGTGTGGTGGCGGATGAACACCACGTCGATCTTGTCGTAGTTACGCTTGAGGAACAGATATAGCAGGATGAAAAAGCGCTTGGCGATATCCTTGGTCGCTTGCGTCATCGAGCCGGAAACGTCCATCAGGCAGAACATCACCGCTTTCGAGCTGGGGTTCGGTTGCTTGACCAGCAGGTTGTATTTCAAGTCGAAGGTATCGAGGAACGGCACGCGATGGATCCGTGCGCTGAGTTTCTCGATTTCGGCTTCGAGTTCCTGGATATCACCGAAATTGTCCGGCTCTTCGCGCTTGAGCCGCGCCAGCTCTTCCTTGGCTTCGCGCAGTTTCGCGCGGCTGCTGCCGGACAGGGCAATACGACGCGCGTGAGCTGAGCGCAGGGTGCGGATGATATTGATCCGTGACGGATTGCCCTCGTTGCTGATCCCGGCGCGTACCGTTTTGAACGTGTCGGTGCCGGTCAGATTGCGTTTGACCAGATTCGGCAGTTCGAGGTCTTCGAACATGAATTCGAGAAATTCTTCCTGGGTGATCTGGAAGACGAACTCGTCCATGCCTTCGCCGGAATTGCCCGCCTTGCCCGGACCGCGGCCACCTCCGCCTCCGGGTGGGCGCGCAATGTGTTCACCGGCCGTGAATTCCTTGTTGCCGGGATGCACCACGGTCTGTTTACCGCCGCGTCCATGATGAAGCACCGGCTCGTCGATATCGCGACCAGGAATACTGATCTGTTCCCCGTGCTCCATATCGGTAATGGAGCGCCGGCTGACTGCCTCTTCGACAGCCTTTTTGATGTGGTCACGATAACGCCGCAGAAAACGCTGACGGTTCACCGTGCTCTTGTTCTTGCCATTGAGGCGTCGGTCGATCACATAGCTCATAAGGCCCCTCCGGGGAGCTTCAAGTTTTGAGCTGCAAGCTGCAAGTAGAGGCGAATGGGCCAGAATCAGCCTCTACGCGCTTTTTCTTGCAGCTTGTGGCTTGTAGCTTGCAGCTGCCTCACTGCGACTTGCGGACCCGCAGGTACCATTCGGACAGAAGCCGTACCTGTTTATCGGTGTAGCCACGTTCAACCATTCGTGTAACGAAGTCGTTGTGTTTCTGCTGATCCTCTTTGCTGGCCTTGGCGTTGAAGCTGATGACGGGCAGCAGGTCCTCGGTGTTGGAGAACATTTTCTTCTCGATGACCACCCGCAGTTTTTCGTAGCTGAGCCAGGTCGGGTTCTTGCCGTTGTTGTTGGCCCGGGCGCGCAGGACGAAGTTGACGATTTCGTTGCGGAAATCCTTCGGATTGCTGATGCCGGCCGGTTTTTCGATTTTTTCCAGTTCTTCGTTCAGGGCCACGCGGTTGAGGATCTCGCCGGTTTCCGGATCGCGATACTCCTGATCCTGAATCCAGAAGTCCGCGTACAGCACATAGCGATCGAAGATGTTCTGACCGTACTCGCTGTAGGACTCGAGATAAGCAGTCTGGATTTCCTTGCCGATAAACTCGATGTAGCGCGGGGCGAGGTATTCCTTCAGATAACGCAGATAGCGTTCGCGGGTTTCAGCCTGGAACTGCTCCTGTTCGATCTGCTGTTCCAGCACATAGAGCAGGTGCACCGGGTTGGCGGCGATTTCATGCGGGTCGAAGTTGAACACCTTGGACAGGATCTTGAAGGCGAAGCGGGTCGACAGACCGTTCATGCCTTCATCGACACCGGCCGAGTCGCGGTACTCCTGAATCGACTTGGCCTTCGGATCGGTGTCCTTGAGGTTTTCACCGTCGTAGACGCGCATCTTCGAATAGATGTTGGAGTTTTCCGGTTCCTTGAGGCGCGACAGCACGGTGAACTGCGCGAGCATCTTCAAGGTGTCCGGTGCGCAATGCGCCTTGGACAGGGAGCTGTTGAACAGCAATTTGTCGTAGATCTTCACTTCATCGCTGACGCGCAGGCAGTACGGCACTTTGACGATGTAGATCCGGTCGATGAACGCCTCGTTGTTCTTGTTGTTGCGGAAGGTGTGCCACTCCGATTCGTTGGAGTGAGCCAGCAGGATGCCGGTGAACGGAATCGCGCCGAGGCCTTCGGTACTGTTGTAGTTACCCTCCTGCGTGGCGGTCAGCAGTGGGTGCAGCACCTTGATCGGCGCCTTGAACATTTCGACGAATTCCATCAGGCCCTGGTTGGCCCGGCACAGCGCACCGGAGTAGCTGTAGGCGTCGGCGTCGTTCTGCGGGAATTCTTCGAGCTTGCGAATATCGACCTTGCCGACCAGCGCCGAGATATCCTGGTTGTTCTCGTCACCGGGTTCGGTCTTGGCGACGGCAATCTGATTGAGGATCGACGGGTACAGTTTGACCACGCGGAACTGGCTGATGTCGCCGCCGAATTCAGCCAGGCGCTTGGTCGCCCAGGGCGACATGATGGTGTTCAGGTAGCGCCGTGGGATACCGAAGTCTTCCTCAAGGATCGCGCCATCTTCAGTGGCGTTGAACAGACCCAGAGGCGATTCGAAGACCGGCGAGCCCTTGATGGCGTAGAAGGGCACTTTTTCCATCAGTTGCTTCAGCTTCTCGGCCAGGGACGATTTACCGCCACCCACGGGGCCGAGCAGATAGAGGATCTGTTTCTTCTCTTCCAGGCCTTGGGCGGCGTGGCGGAAATACGAGACGATCTGGTCGATGCATTCTTCCATCCCATGGAAGTCTTCAAAGGCCGGATAGCGACGGATCACCTTGTTGGAGAAGATGCGCGACAGCCTCGAATTGGTCGAAGTGTCGAGCAGTTCCGGTTCGCCGATCGCCATCAACAGACGCTCGGCGGCGGAAACGTAGGCGCTGCGATCCTTTTTGCACAGCTCCAGGTACTCCTGCAGAGAAAGTTCTTCCTGGCGTGTGGATTCGAAGCGTTGTTGGAAGTGGCTAAAGATACTCATGACGTCACCTCGCTCGATACGTGGAGCCGACGCCGGATCACTCAGTCGATGCTGGCAGCAGTCGCTATGGCAGCTGCTGTTTACCCCCCAGAATTCTTCCACGGTCGACAAACCGCGAAAGCTACTCCCGATGACCCGCGCGCCGGTGTACCGGCTCTCCCCTGTTTTGGATGGCCTGCGCTTAAGGATAGTTGGGAATTCGAGAGGTAAAGGCGAGATACGTAATTAGTTGTGGCAGACCGTTTGTCTGCCGCGCGCAGGCCCACGGAAGCCGGGGCCTGCGCCGCGCAAAAAAATTATTCTTCGCTGCCTTGTGCAGTTTCCGAAGGATAGGTCGTACGCCACAGCTCAAAACCGCCATCCATGCTGTAGACGTCGGAGAAACCTTGGCCGACCAGATAGGCAGCTGCGCCCTGACTGGAATTGCCGTGGTAGCAGACCACGACGGTCGGTGCATCCAGGTCGGCGCCTTGAATGAAAGCGTGCAGCGAATGGTTGTCGAGATGCTTCGAGCCGCTGATATGCAGTGAGGCAAAGGTAGCCGGGTCGCGCACGTCGACTACGACGGCGCCTTGTTCACGCAGGGCCTGGGCCTGTTCCGGGGGGATTCGTTTGAATTCGCTCATGACAAAGTTCCTGTTGCTCAACTGAAGGCGCAGTCTAGCGCGGTGCGCCGACTGGCGAAGATTCGGAGATAAGTGGCGCGACCGTGTGCGCAAGCCCGCCGTGTTCATCGCATTTGCATGACAGGCGTTCGCCGCTGTCGACGTTCATCAGCGTCAGGCTGCCGCCCCATACGCATCCGGTGTCCAGCGCTGAAATGCCCGGCTCGTGGATATTGCCTTCAAGCGCTGCCCAGTGACCAAAAATGATGCGCAGGCCCTTGGTCTTGCGCTCCTTGTGCTGAAACCACGGCTTGTAGCCGGGCGGGGCGCTGTCGAGGCCTTCCTTGCTCTTGAGGTCAAGCTTGCCCTCGGCGGTGCAAAAGCGCATGCGCGTGAAGTAATTGGTGATCACCCGCAGGCGATCGATGCCTTTGAGGTCGTTATCCCACTTTGCCGGCTCGTTGCCGTACATGCCGTCGAGGTAGGCGGGGAACACGTTGTCGTCGCGCAGCGCGGTCTCGACTTCGGCGGCGCACTTCAAGGCGCGGCGCAGCGACCATTGTGGCGGGATGCCAGCGTGAACCATGGCGACATCACGGATTTCGTCGTAATGCATCAGCTTCTGCTGGCGCAGCCATTCCATCAGTTGCGGGCCATCCGGCGCCTCGATGATTTCGCGCAACGTGTCGCTTTTCTTCAAACGCTCGATTTTCTTCGCAGCGGCCAGCAGATGCAGGTCGTGATTACCGAGCACGCACACCAGTGACTCACGCATCTGGTAGAGAAAGCGCAGGGTTTCCAGCGACTGCGGGCCACGATTGACCAGGTCGCCCACGAGCCACAGCCGATCCAGCGCCGGGTCAAAGGCAACTTGCTTGAGCAGACACTTGAGCGGTTCGAGGCAGCCCTGCAGGTCACCGACGGCGTAAGTCGTCATCAGTGCAGGGCTCCGGGTACAGCGAGGCGAAACGGTTTGATGACTGCATCGAAATGCTTGCCGTCATCGGCGAGCATTTGATAGGTGCCCTGCATGGTGCCGACCTTGGTGATCATTACCGTGCCGCTGGTATACGTGTGGCTTTCGCCCGCGGCGATCAGCGGCTTCTGGCCGACGACCCCTTCACCGCGTACTTCTTCGACATGGCCATTGCCATCGGTAATCACCCAATGCCGGGAGAGAAGTTTGGCCGCAATCTCACCGTTGTTCTGCACGGTAATGGTGTAGGCGAAGGCGAAACGGTCGTGTTCGGGTTGCGATTGGTCTGCCAGATAGTGGGTGACGACGCTGACATCGACCTGATAACGGGAATCGGACATGCAAGAAGGCCTTAACGAAGCGGAACGCGGGGCGTAGCTGATGGGGAATCAGTCTAGGCAAGTATCGGGCAGTAAACCAGAGTGGAGTGCTGCCCGATAGCGTTCATCGCTGGTCAGTCGGCGGCGGGAGCTGCCGGTACCTGTATCGCAAGCTGGTCGGCCAGGCGCACGAATGCGGCCAGATCAAGTTGCTCGGGACGCAGGCTGCCATCGACGCCGGCGGCTTCGATTTCGGCGTTGCTGAGCAATTGCTTGAGGGTATTGCGCAGGGTTTTGCGGCGCTGATTGAACGCTTCGCGCACAACGCGCTCGAGCAACTTGTGATCCTTGGCCGGGTGTGGCAATACCGCGTGGGGCACCAGACGAACGATCGCCGAGTCGACTTTCGGCGGCGGATTGAACGCGCCCGGGCCGACGTTGAACAGATGTTCGACGCGGCAATGGTACTGAACCATGATCGACAGACGACCCCAGTCACCGCCACCCGGGCCTGCGGCCAGGCGCTCGACCACTTCTTTCTGCAACATGAAGTGCATGTCGCGGATGATGCCGGCGTTGTTCAGCAGGTGGAAAATCAGCGGCGTGGAGATGTTGTACGGCAGATTGCCGACCACCCGCAGGCTGTTCGGCGCGGCGTTCAGCGTATTGAAGTCGAATTTCAGCGCATCGCCCTGATGCAGGTTGAAATTGCTCAGGCCGGCAAACTGCTGGTTAAGGATCGGGATCAGATCCTTGTCCAGTTCCACCACGTCGAGTTGGGCGCCGGAGCCAAGCAACCCTTGGGTCAGGGCACCCTGGCCCGGGCCGATTTCCAGCAGGCGATCGTCAGCCTTGGCATGGATCGAGCGCAGGATGCGGTCGATAACGCCAGCATCGTGGAGAAAGTTCTGACCAAAGCGTTTGCGCGCCTTGTGTTGGTATTGCTCGTTCATAAACGGGTCTCGGCCATCTGGTAGGCGGTTTCCAGGGCCACTTGCAGGCTGCCGGTGTCGATCCTGCCGCTGCCGGCCAGGTCCAGGGCGGTGCCATGGTCGACCGAGGTGCGGATGATCGGCAGGCCCAGCGTCACATTGACGGCAGCGCCGAAGCCTTTGTACTTGAGCACGGGCAAGCCCTGGTCGTGGTACATCGCCAGCACTGCATCGCAGTGCTCCAGATATTTGGGGGTAAACAGAGTGTCGGCAGGCAGCGGGCCACGAAGGTCCATGCCCTCGCTGCGCAGGCGCTCCAGGGTCGGTTCGATGATGTCGATTTCTTCATGGCCCAGGTGGCCGCCTTCACCGGCATGCGGATTGAGTCCGCAGACCAGAATGCGTGGCTGGGCAATGCCGAATTTGTCTCGCAGATCGGCGTGCAGGATTCGCGTGACGCGCTCCAGCCGCTCTGGGGTGATCGCATCGGCAATCTCGCGCAGGGGCAGGTGCGTGGTGACCAGCGCCACGCGCAAACCACGCGTCGCAAGCATCATGACCACTTGCGCGGTGTGCGTCAGGTCGGCAAGAAACTCGGTGTGTCCGGAGAAGGCGATGCCTGACTCGTTGATCACGCCTTTATGCACCGGCGCTGTGATCATCCCGGCGAAGTCGCCGTTCAGGCAGCCGTTGCCAGCGCGGGTCAGGGTTTCGAGGACGAACGCCGCGTTGGCCTTGTCCAGTTGCCCGGCAACTACCGGTGCGCTGAGCGGCGTATCCCAGACATACAGGCCACCGGCGGGTGCCGGAACATCAGGCCACTTATCCGGGGTGGCATCCAGCAGATTGACGACCAGCCCCAGTTGCGCGGCCCGCTCAAGGAGCAGGTCGCGGCTGGTGATGGCAATCAGGGGATGTGGCTGGGCTTGCGAGGCGAGCAGCAGGCACAGGTCGGGACCGATGCCGGCTGGTTCGCCGGGTGTCAGCGCGAAACGCTTGGGTTTCACTGCGCTGCCTGGTCTGCACCAGGGAGTTTGATCTCTACGTACGCTTCGTCACGGATCTGACGCAGCCAGGTTTGCAGCTCTTCGTCGTATTTGCGGTTACGCAGTACGGTCATGGCTTGCTGCTCACGGGCCTGCTCGGTGCTGTCGGTGGCGCGACGGCCAAGGACTTCCAGCACGTGCCAGCCGTATTGGGTCTGGAATGGCTTGGACAGCTGGCCTTGTGGAGTCGAGGCCATCACTTCGCGGAATTCCGGTACGAGTACGTTCGGGTCGATCCAGTTCAGGTCGCCGCCATTGAGCGCGGAACCCGGATCTTCCGAGTAGTTTTTTGCCAGCTCGGCAAAGTCTTCGCCGGCGCTGATGCGGTCATACAACGATTGCACCAGTGCCTTGGTCTTGGCCTCGTCGCGGATCGGGCTTGGCTTGACCAGGATGTGCCGCACATGCACTTCGTCGCGCATCTGCGCTTCGCCGCCACGCTTGCCCAGCAGCTTCAGAATGATGAAACCGCCCGGGGTGCGTGCAGGTTGGGTGATGTCGCCGACGGCCATGCTGCTCAGTTGACGATCGAACGGCGGTGGCAGTTGCGCGGCTTTACGCCAGCCCATGTCGCCGCCTTCCAGCGCGTTGTCGCTGCCGGACTTGGCCACGGCCATCTGACCGAAGTCAGCGCCTTGCTTGAGCTGCTGGTAAACCTCCATCGCCTGGCGCGCGGCGCTCTGAATGGCATCAGAGTTGGCGCTTTCCGGGGTCGGGATCAGGATGTTGGCCAGGTGCAGTTCTTCGGACAGCTGCATTTTGCCGAGATCGGAGGCGAGGAAGTTCTTCACTTCCTGCTCCGAAACCTGAATGCGTTCTGCCACGCGTCGCTGACGCACACGGCTGATGATCATTTCGCGTTTGATCTGATCACGGGCGTCGTCATAGTTCAGGCCATCACGAGCCAGCGCAGCGCGGAACTGATCAACAGTCATGTTGTTGCGCTGGGCGATGGTGCCGACGGCCTGGTTGAGTTCTTCGTCAGTGATGCGGATACCGGAACGTTCGCCGATCTGCAATTGCAGGTTTTCGACGATCAGGCGCTCGAGCACTTGCTGATCGAGCACGCCCGGAGGCGGCAGGCCGCCCCCGCGCTTGGCGATGGTCTGCTGAACTTCGTGAACGCGCTGGTCCAGTTGGCTCTGCATGACCACGTCGTTGTCGACAATCGCTACCACTTTATCGATGGACTGCACGGCGGCGTTGGCCGCCGTACCCAGGAACAGCGCGCCCAGCAGCAGCGGGCGCAGACAATCAGAAAGCTTGGTCTTCACGTTCACGATAACCTTGAATGCCTTTGTCGAGGAAGCTCTCTACCTTGGCGCCAGTCAGGCCGCCGAGCCCCTTCAGAACAATTTGGAGGAAGACGCCATGGTCGCCTTTTTCGTTTTGCGGAGCTTCCTGGCTGAACTCGTCATAGGAAACCCAGTAACGATTGATCAGGCGCAGTTTCCAGCAGCAGTTGTCGTATTCGAAACCACCGAAGGCTTCCAGGGTGCGATTGCGGTTGTAGTCGTACTGCCAGCGGCTGATGGCGTTCCACTGTGGAACGATCGGCCAGATGACGGAGAAGTCATGCTGCTGGATCTTGTAGTAATCCTTCACGTAGCCAGGCTGCCCGGGAACGCCGTAGTCACCACCGCCCACCGACCACTGACCGGTGTTCTGGTCGTAACGAACCTGATCATTACGATAGCGATAGCCGGCATTGATGACCTTGTTCGGGTTGTCTGCTGGCTGGTAGTGGAACATCGCACTGCCGGAGCGCGGGCTGCGGCTGTCCGGGTCCCAGTTGTAGTCGGCTGTGGCGCGCCAGTCGCGGTTCCAGCGGTACTCGTATTCAAGCGCGTACGGCGAGACACTGGATTTGGAATCTTCACGGGTTTTCGCATCGATACCAGGCAACTGCACTTCGCGATTCTTGAAGTAATAAGCCTGGCCTACGCTGATGCGCTGACGCTCGAAACCATTGTCTTCGATCCAGCGGCTGGTTACGCCCAGCGACAGCTTGTTTTCGTCCCCGACACGGTCGGCGCCGGTAAAGCGGTTGTCACGGAACAGCGAGGAGTAGCTGAACGTCGTTTCGCTGGTATCGAACACCGGAATATCTTCCTGATCGACCTCAGGGACGTACAGGTAGAACAGGCGTGGTTCCAGAGTCTGGCGATAGTTCTTGCCGAAGTACGAAGTATTTCGGTCGAAGTAGAGGCCGCTATCAATGCTGGCGATCGGTACGCCACGATTCTGGTTGCTGTCGAACTTGCCGTAGAGCTTCTGGTTTGCTGGCGACAGCGCATCGATCTGCGCTTTACCGGTGTTGTCCAGATCAAGCTGATATTGGGTGTACTGATATTTCAGCGATGGCTTCAGGAAGCCATATGTCCAGCTCATCGGCAGGCTGACGCCCGGCTTCAGATTCAAGCGATCGCCATTGGCACGAGCCAGGCCGGTGATGTTGTTGTCCAGACGCGGCTCGGTGGTAATGCCGTCTTCCTGGACAAAGGTGCCGCTTCTCAGGTCGCGGTCGAAACGCACCAGCTCGGTCTGATAATCGAAATCGAGGCCTTCTGGATGATAGGGCAGTTGACCATTGAAGGTGATCTGCGGCAGACGTCCGTAAGGCGTAATGTTCGAAACGGTGGCCAACTGATACTTCTGAGCGTTCAACGTGGCGGTATAGGAATCACCACGGTAAGAAACCAGACCTTGTTGATTCACAAAGTCACTGCTCTTAACGCCAATCTGGTCGGTTTCCAGATCCTGGAAGTAGTAGGGGTCACTGATCTTGGTGTAATCGACCTGGGTCAGCACGCGGGAGTCGAGACCGCCCTTGTGCTGCCAGTTGTACATGTAGCGAGTCTCGTTGTAGTCGGACTGGCGTTTGCGATCGTCGTTCTCGTCGTTCAGGTACGAGGCCCCGAACTGACCTTCACTCGACTTGGTCAGGTAACGGAATTCGCCTTCCACCAGCATGCCGCGCTTGCTCATGTAGCGCGGGTACAACGTGGCGTCATAGTTCGGCGCCAGGTTGAAGTAGTACGGGGTGACCAGCATGAAGCCGGTGTCGCTGCCCGAACCGATGGTCGGCGGCAGGAAGCCTGACTGGCGGCGGTCATCGATCGGGAAGTAGATGTACGGCGTGTACAGAATCGGAATGTCTTTGACGCGCAAGGTCACGTTGGTCGCGGTACCGAAACCGGTGGCCGGGTTCAATGTGATGTTGTTGCCCTTGAGCTGCCACGCGTTGCTGTTCGGTTCGCACGTGGTGTACGTGCCGTCCTTCAAGCGGATGATCGCGTTCTCGGCACGCTTGGCGTACAGCGCGTTACCGCGGATGCGCGATTTGTGCATCACGTACTCGGCGTTGTCGACCTTGGCTTCACCGGTGTCGAGCTGCACATCGGCGTGGTCGCCGACGATCAGCGCACCGTTGTCGCGGATGCGTACGTTGCCGGCCAGTTCGCCACGGCTCTCGGCCTGATACAGGTTGGCCTCGTCGGCTTCGACCTGCATGCTGCCCTGACGCATGATCACGTCACCGGCGAGGCTGGCGACCTGGGTGTCCTGCTCGTAACGCGATGCTTTGGCCCCGATGAAGGTCGGCGCATCACTTTTATTCGTCTTGTCATTCATGCCAGGACGAATCGGTTCGATATAGGAACCAGAGCAGTAAGGACCGGTCTCGGCCAATTGGGCGGCGGTGAGCCTCTCGCGCGGAACCCAGTCGAGGTGACTGTAGTCTTCGCTACGGGATTTCAGGCCGCGGCCCTTGGCTTCGGTGACCAGTGCGGTTTTCGCGCCAGTGTCGGCGTCGGAACCCTTGTCGGCCACAGGCTCGCCGGCGGCGCTGACGGCACTGCCGTCATGCACCGGACGCGGCGGCAATGCCGCAGCGGGCGACTTGGGCGCACAGTCCCAGCCACCCGTAGCCGAGACGGAGCAGTCATACTGCTCGGCGGCAACAACGAATTGACTGGCCAGAGGTTGCATAGCCAGCAGACTGCCGGTTACCAACAACGGAAATTTTTTACGAAACGCGGGGGATTTCAATGCCATCTTATTAGTCCGGGCTTCCTGCGTGCCATCTGCCCGCGGTGTGGGCCGCACGCCTCTCGATGGTCTGAAAAAGATGCTGGATAATAAAGCATGACCCGCTTGACGGCTAGCGCCGTCGGAGACCCTTGCAATGCCTGACCAAGATGTACGCTTGCAACACCTGAAAGTTTGGCTCGATGAGCAGTTGGCGAAGCTGTTTGCCGAGCAGGGCTGGGGCACCGTGCCCCCGGCCACGTTGACCGCGGCCAGCAGCGACGCGAGTTTCCGTCGTTACTTCCGTTGGGAGGGCGACGGTCGCAGCTTCGTCGTGATGGACGCGCCGCCACCGCAGGAAAACTGCAAACCGTTCGTGGATATCGCCTTTTTGCTGGCGAAATCCGGAATAAATGTGCCGAAAATTTATGCCGAAGACCTCGAGCGCGGTTTTCTTTTGCTCAATGACCTGGGCAACAAGACCTATCTTGACGTGATCGATGGCGAAAATGCCGACGCGTTATTCCACGATGCCCTGCAAGCGCTGTTGGCTTTTCAACAGTTGCCGATGGTCGCACCGTTGCCCGGTTACGACGTCGCCCTGTTGCGGCGTGAGCTGGAGTTGTTCCCCGAGTGGTACGTCAAGCATGAGCTGGGCATCGAGTTCGATGCGGCGCAGCAGCAACAGTGGCAGCACATCAGCGAGCTGCTGATCGACAGCGCGCTGGCGCAGCCGAAAGTGCTGGTGCACCGCGACTACATGCCACGCAACCTGATGCTCAGCGAGCCCAACCCCGGCGTGCTGGATTTTCAGGATGCGGTATACGGCCCGGTGACTTACGACGTTACTTGCCTGTTCAAGGACGCGTTCCTCAGCTGGCCTGAAGAACGTGTACGCGGCTGGCTGAAGAGTTATTGGCAGCAGGCCTCGGCGCTGGATATTCCGGTGCAGACGGATTTCGAAGATTTCCTGCGCGCCAGCGACCTGATGGGCGTGCAGCGTCACCTGAAAGTCATCGGCATCTTCGCGCGGATCTGCCATCGCGACGGCAAGCCGCGTTATCTGGCCGACGTGCCGCGCTTCTTCTCTTATATAGAAGCTGTGATCGCCCGCCGTCCCGAACTGGCGGAGCTGCAAGCGCTGTTCAGCAGCTTGCATGCTGGAGCGACGGCATGAAGGCAATGATTCTGGCGGCGGGCAAAGGCGAGCGCATGCGCCCCCTGACCCTGACCACGCCTAAACCGCTGGTGCGTGCCGGCGGTGTGCCGCTGATCGAGTATCACCTGCGCACCCTCGCGGCCGCAGGCTTCAACGACATCGTCATCAACCACGCCTGGCTCGGTCAGCAGATCGAAGATCATCTGGGCGACGGTTCGCGTTTCGGTCTGAGCATTCAGTATTCGCCGGAGGGCGAGCCGCTGGAAACCGGCGGCGGGATTTTCCGTGCACTGCCGTTGCTCGGTGACGATGCGTTTCTGGTGGTCAACGGCGACATCTGGACCGATTACGACTTCAGCGTTTTGCACCAGCCGATCAATGGTTTGGCGCATCTGGTGCTGGCGGACAATCCGGCGCATCACCCGAAGGGCGATTTCACCCTGATCGACGGCAAAGTGCAGGATGGCGAGCCTGATGCACCTACTCTGACTTACAGCGGTATCGCCGTGCTTCATCCGCAGCTGTTCGACGGTTGTAGCGACGGTGCTTTCAAACTCGCGCCTTTGTTGCGCAAAGCCATGGCCGACGGCGAAGTCACGGGCGAGCGCCTGAAGGGCCATTGGGTGGATGTCGGTACCCATGAACGCTTGGCCGAAGCCGAAGCCCTGATAGAAGCGAGTCGCTGAGATGTTGTGGCCAGGGACTCTGATTGGAGCCGGAGTGGGGTACGCGATTGCCAGCATTCCGGGGGCCATGCTTGGAGCGTTGTTGGGGCAGGCGCTGGATCGGCGCCTGCAGCTGCAGAGCTGGGGACACTTGCGGGAAAAGCTCGGCGGTCGGCCGATGCTGCGCAACGATGAGCTGCTGTTCGTCTTGCTCGGGCGTCTGGCCAAGAGCGACGGGCGCGTCACGGACGGGCATATCCAGCAGGCGCGCAATGAAATGCGCGCATTGGAGATGAGCGAGCCGGCGACACGGCGGGCCATTGCTGCGTTCAATCGTGGCAAGTCCGGCAGCGACAATCTGCGCGGTTATCTGCGCCGTCTGAGTTCGCAACCGCATGCGACCGAAGGTGTGTTGCGCGCCTGTTGGCGGATGGTCTGGGCCGATGGTCGCGCCGGTGTCAGCGAACGCGAGTTGCTGGCGCAGTGGGGCAAGTGGCTGGGCTGGACGTCGCAGCAGGTGCAAGCGCTGGCCAGCGATTACGAGCCGGGCAAGCGGCCGATTGTCAGTGCTGCGGTGAGTTATCAGGAGGCGATGAAGTTGCTTGGGGTGTCGGCGAGCAGCGAGCCGGCGCAGATCAAGCGCGCTTACCGGCGATTGCTCAGTCGCCATCACCCGGACAAGATTGCCGGCAGCGGCGCGACGCCGGCCCAGGTGCGTGAGGCGACCGAGCGGACGCGGGAATTGCACAATGCCTATACGTTGATTCGGGAGCGGCGGGATTTTCGCTGACCCTTGAAGATCAGAAGATCGCAGCCTTCGGCAGCTCCTACCCTTGGAATGCATTTTCCTGTAGGCGCTGCCGAAGGCTGCGATCTTTTGCTTTTATCAGTCCGTATTTTGTGGATTCAACCAGCCCCGCACCCGTCGAACCAGCTGTTCCTGCTCAGCCTTTTTGTCCGGCAACACCTTCAACGCGACCTGGCTGAACGCCGAGGTCTTCAGGCGCTTGCTGGCCTGCATGCGCTCCAGCGCCGCGTTGCGATCGAGGGCTTTGTCCATATAGAAAATATCCGCCGTCGGCAGCTTCAGCGTCGGCGTCAGTTCGGCGAGTGGCGGCAGGGCTTTGGCCGGTGCTTGCGCGTCAACCATGACCAGTTTCTCCACCTGAGGCGTTTGTCGCTCGCTGAGAAAACGCGCCGCCCAGTAGGCACCGGTGCCGTGACCGAGCACGACAATGCTGCGCGCGCTCTGCTGCTCGGCGTAGGCGATCGCTGCGTCGATCCGTCCGAAGACGCGTTCGGCATCGGCCTTGGCTTGTTCTTCGCTGGTTTGCGCCACGACCTGTTCAGCAACTTCCGCTTCACCGCCAGCGGCTTGCTCGATCGGTTGCGCGGTGGTGGCGTCTTTGCTCGTGGTTTCCGGGGCTTTCGGCGCCGCGGCCGGTTCGATCACGCGTGGGGCGATGGCGTCGCCTTGCAGATCGGGCAGGGTGATGCTCAGGCTGCTCCAACCGGCGTCCGGCAATTTGCGCCGCAACGGGCCGACGGCCTGCGGCCAGTCAGCGGTTTCGCCAACACCGGGAACGATGATCACCGCACCTTTGGGCTCGGCGCTGTTGGCCGGTTTCCACAGGGCGAGGAAGGTCTCGCTGCCAGCCTGTAACTGTTGCTGCTCTTGCGCCGGCAGTTTACGTTGCAGTGCGGCCGCCTCTTCCTGACTACGCTCAAGCAGTGGCTGGCGCTCGGCCGGTTTTTCTTCGGCGGGCTTGTCCGTGGCGGCGGGCGCCGGGTCGGCGGCTTCGACGGAAAACGCACAGGGCAGGATCAGCGACAGGCACAATGCTGGCAGTGCCAGGCGGTAGACAGAGGGCATCGGTTATTCCAGGCCAGAAAGTATCCCGGCAGCCTAATAGGTTGGTCAGAATTTGTCAGTGTATGAGACTTCAATGAAGCGATTTTGCTGCCTGTGGGTTATCGGCTGTTTGTGGTTTCCCTTGATGGGCTGGGCGGCACCTGCGCCACCGGCCCATGCCGCGCAACTGACGCCAGAGCAGCAGCAATGGCTGGCGCAGCACAATGAGTTGCGCGTCGGCCTGGTCCTGCAGGCGCCCTACGCGACTTATGATCGGCGCCTGCAGCGCCTGTCCGGGGCCAATGTCGAGTTGATGAAACTGCTCGCCAGAACCCTGGGCGTGGAACTGAGCTGGCGCAATTTCCAGGACCTCGGGCAGTTGGAAAGCGCGTTGCTCGAGGGTGAGATCGATATCGCCCCGGGTCTGAGTCAAACGCCGGGCGCGCTGCGCCTCTGGCAATTTTCCGACCCGTACATGCGCGTGCCGCAACTGGTGGTCAGCGACCAGAAAAGCAGCGGCGCAGTCGATCTGGAAAAACTCGACAGCCAGACTCGCGTCGCCGTACGCATGCCGAGCAGCACCGCCGATTATCTGCGCAGCAACTATCCGCACCTGAATCTGCAGGGCGTGCCGCTGGAGCGTCAGGCGTTGCAGTTGCTGTTGAGTCAGCAGGCCTCCTACGCGGTGATTGATGAAGCACAGTTGGGACGCCTGTCGGTAGAGCCGGAGTTCGCCGAACTGGTGGTGGTCGGTGATATCGGCCTGCCGCAATTGCTGCGTGTGGCGTCACGGCGGGATTGGCCGGAACTGGCCGGCATCGTCCAGAGCGCCTTGCGTGCGATTCCGGCCAAGGATCTGGAACAACTGCACAATCAGTGGCTGCAACCGAAATACCCACGGCTGGCCGAATCGCCGGGGTTCTGGCAGAACCTCAGCCTGTTGTTTGCCGTGATGCTGTTCAGTTGCGTGGCGATCGTGGTCTGGCAGCGACGCCAACAGCACAGCCTCGAACAGCGCCTGCTCAGCGCCCGCGAGGACATCGCGTTGCGCGCAGCCAGTGAAGAAGCGCTGCGACTGACGCAGTTTTCCATCGACCAAAGCACCGTTGGCATTCTGTGGGTCAATTGGGACAGCCATGTGCGCTACGCCAACCGCGCAGCGGAAAACATGCTCGGCTATCCCTCGGGCGGGCTGATCGAGCGGCCGCTGATCGACTTCGAACCCGGCCTGCACATGGATCGCTGGCTCAATCTGTGGAAGCGTGCGCGGGCCAGTGAAGAAGGGCCGCTGAGCTTCGAAACCAGTTGCCTGCGTGCCGACGGCAGCGTGTTGCCGGCGGATGTGTCCCTGAGTTTTCTGCGCTTTCGTGACAGTGAATATCTGGTGGTCTACCTCACCGACGTCACCGATCGGCGCCGCGCACTGGCCGCGTTGCAGGAAAGTGAAGCGCGCCTGCAAGGCATCGCCGCCAACGTCCCAGGCCTGGTGTTTCGGCTGGAGCGGGCGCCGGTCACCGGGCAGATCGACTTTGCCTACATCAGCGAGGGCAGCGAGACGCTGGTCGGCTACGCGCCGGCGGCCATTGCTCACCGCGACATGGGCCTGCGCAGTCTGGTGCATCCCGACGACAAGGCCAGTTATCACCGCACCCAGGATCAGGCGCTGGACACCGACAGCGACTGGTCGTGGCAGGGCCGCATCGTCACGCGCCAGGGCGAGCAGCGCTGGGCCGAGATCAAGGCGATCACCCGGCAACTGGAGGACGGCGCCTACGTGTGGGACGGTATCGTCTGGGACATCAGCGAAAGCAAACGCATCGAGCTGGAACTGGCGGCTTCGCGCGAGCAGTTGCGTGAATTGTCGGCGCACCTGGAGAGCGTGCGCGAAGAAGAGAAGGCGCGCATCGCCCGCGAAGTTCATGATGAGCTGGGGCAGATGCTCACCGTGCTGAAACTGGAGACATCGATGTGCGAACTGGCCTACGCGCAACTCGATCCGGGTCTGAACGAACGGCTCAACAGCATGAAGCGCCTGATCGCACAACTATTTCAGCTGGTGCGCGATGTGGCGACGGCGTTGCGCCCGCCGATCCTCGATGCCGGGATTGCCTCGGCGATCGAGTGGCAGGCGCGACGCTTCGAGGCGCGCACGCAGATTCCGTGTCTGGTGCAGGTGCCGGACAACCTGCCGGCGCTCAGCGATGCCAAGGCGGTGGGGCTGTTCCGGATTTTGCAGGAGGCGCTGACCAACGTGATGCGTCATGCTCAGGCGCACACGGTGGAATTGACGCTGGCGCTTGCGGGCGATGAATTGTGTCTGACCGTCAGCGATGATGGCGTGGGATTTGTCACCGCTGAAGATCGGCCGACGTCGTTTGGCCTGGTCGGCATGCGTGAGCGGGTGCTGATCATGGGCGGGCGGCTGGAGCTGGAGAGCGAGCCGGGGGAGGGCACCAGTCTTAAGGTGTGGGTGCCGGTGAGTGAGGTCTGAAGGTTTGTGTTGTGAGTGCTGACGCCTTCGCGAGCAGGCCCGCTCCCACCGGGGAGAATGCATTCCAGGGTGGGAGCGAGCCTGCTCGCGAAATATGTTGGCTGAGGAGAAGAACGTGATCCGTGTACTGGTAGCCGAAGACCACACCATCGTCCGTGAAGGCATCAAGCAATTGATCGGCCTGGCCAAGGATCTGCAAGTAGTGGGGGAGGCGAGCAATGGCGAGCAACTGCTGGAAACCCTGCGCAGCGTGCCTTGCGAGGTGGTGCTGCTGGACATCTCCATGCCCGGCGTCAATGGCCTGGAAGCGATCCCGCGCATTCGTGCGCTGAACAACCCGCCGGCGATTCTGGTGCTGTCGATGCACGACGAAGCGCAAATGGCTGCGCGCGCATTGAAGGTCGGCGCGGCCGGGTATGCGACCAAGGACAGCGATCCGGCGCTGCTGCTTACCGCGATCCGCAAGGTCGCGGCGGGTGGTCGCTACATTGACCCGGAACTGGCCGACCGGATGGTCTTCGAAGTCGGCCTGACCGACACGCGGCCGCTGCATTCGCTGCTGTCCGAACGCGAATTCTCGGTGTTCGAACGCCTGGCCCAGGGCGCCAACGTCAACGATATCGCCCAGCAACTGGCCCTGAGCAGCAAGACCATCAGCACCCACAAGGCGCGGCTGATGCAAAAACTCAACATCACCTCGCTGGCTGAACTGGTGAAATATGCGATGGAGCACAAACTTCTCTGACCCACCGCTATCAACTGTAGGAGTGAG
>NZ_QETJ01000047.1:0-32402 GCF_003105095.1 Pseudomonas sp. NDM
CGTTGTGTTGTGCCAGATCGAGGCCGACCGACTCTTCTTCCTCGGTAACACGCAGACCCATGACGGCATCCAGCACCTTGAGGATGATGAAGGTGACGATGGCGGTGTAGATCACGGTGAAGCCGACGCCCTTGATCTGAATCCAGACCTGCGCGCCAATGTCAGTCACGGTGCCGAAGCCGCCCAGTGCCGGTGCTGCGAAAACGCCGGTGAGGATCGCGCCGAGGATACCGCCGATACCATGCACGCCGAAGGCATCCAGGGAATCGTCATAGCCGAGTTTGCGTTTCAGGGTGGTGGCGCAGAAGAAGCACACCACGCCTGCGGCCAGACCGATCACCAGTGCACCCATCGGGCCCACGGTGCCAGCCGCCGGTGTAATCGCAACCAGACCGGCGACCACACCCGAGGCGATGCCCAGTGCGCTAGGCTTGCCGTGGGTGACCCACTCGGCAAACATCCAGCCCAGTGCCGCAGCAGCGGTGGCAATCTGGGTAACCAGCATCGCCATGCCGGCGGTGCCGTTGGCAGCTGCAGCGGAGCCAGCGTTGAAGCCGAACCAGCCGACCCACAGCATCGCCGCGCCCATCAGCGTGTAACCGAGATTGTGCGGGGCCATCGGTGTGGTCGGGAAACCTTTGCGCTTGCCCAGTACCAGGCACGCTACCAGACCGGCGATACCGGCGTTGATGTGCACCACGGTGCCGCCAGCGAAGTCGAGTACGCCCCAGTCCCACATCAGGCCGCCGTTACCGGACCAGACCATGTGCGCGATCGGTGCATAAACCAGAGTGAACCAGATGCCCATGAAGATCAGCATCGCGGAGAACTTCATGCGCTCGGCGAACGCACCGACGATCAGCGCCGGGGTGATGATCGCGAAGGTCATCTGGAAGGTGATGAACACCGCCTCAGGGAACAGCGCCGCCGGGCCGGTGATGCTCGAAGGCGTGACACCGGCGAGGAACGCCTTGCCCATGCCGCCGAAGAACGAATTGAAGTTGACGACGCCCTGCTCCATGCCGGTGGTGTCGAAGGCAATGCTGTAGCCATAAATGACCCACAGGATGCTGATCAGACCGGTAATGGCGAAGCACTGCATCAGCACGGAAAGAATGTTTTTCGAGCGAACCATGCCGCCGTAGAACAGCGCCAGGCCGGGAATGGTCATGAACAGCACGAGGGCTGTGGAGGTGAGCATCCAGGCGGTGTCGCCGGAATTGAGGACTGGCGCTGCCACTTCGTCTGCCGCCATGGCGATGCCGGGCATTACGATGGACAACAGGGCGCCTAGCCCTGCGAATTTACGCAGAGTCATATTGTTTTCTCCTGGGGCGTTGGGTTTGTGGCGGCGCTTAGATCGCGTCGGTATCGGTTTCGCCGGTACGGATGCGGATCGCCTGTTCCAGATTGACCACGAAGATCTTGCCGTCACCGATCTTGCCGGTGTTGGCCGCCTTGGTTATCGCCTCGATAACCCGATCCAGATCCTTGTCGTCGATGGCCACGTCGATTTTCACCTTGGGCAGAAAATCGACCACATATTCCGCGCCGCGATACAGCTCGGTGTGACCCTTCTGCCGGCCGAAGCCTTTGACTTCAGTGACGGTAATGCCCTGCACGCCGATTTCGGACAGCGACTCGCGCACGTCGTCCAACTTGAACGGCTTGATGATGGCAGTGACTAGCTTCATGAAACTCTCTCCCGAATTGGTGGACTTGCCCCAGGAAAACAAACCCGTCTCAAGTCTAAGCGCAGTGCCTGGCTTTGTAACGCATCGTTGACGCCAGCTAACCGCATCAGACGAAACTCCCCGCTTCGTCTGCCGCACTGCATTCGTCACAGCGACTGCATCAGTGCATGGGTCGAGGGTGACTAAGCAGAAACCTTGCCAGCTCGGCAAAAGCGCGGCATTTCAACCGTTTGGCCTCGGTTGCGCGCACTCGCGCAGAAAAGCGTTTACCGATACGCACAACAACGGTGCGCCACCGTCCGTCCCCCTGCGCGAAAAGCGTGCATCCGAGCAACGGGATTGACTATAGACACTGCGTGATACACTGCCGGCCATTGTTTCCAGGACATTCCCCATGCTCGCGCCCAAAGACTTCCTCGACGCCCTGAGCGGCACCGCCTCCCGCCTGTTCAGCGGCGACACGCCACTGCCGAAAGCCGAAATCGAAAGCCAGTTCAAAATGCTGCTGCAAAGTGCCTTCAGCAAACTCGACCTGGTCAGCCGTGAAGAGTTTGATAGCCAGATGGTTGTGTTGGCGCGTACCCGTGCCCGCCTCGAAAGCCTCGAAGCCAAGGTTGCCGAGATGGAAGCGAAGCTGACGCCGCCCGCTGAATAATCCGCGCCCCCTGTAGGAGCTGCCGAAGGCTGCGATCTTTTGATCTCCAGCCCTTCAACCATCCCGGCAACGTCCTACAACCTGAATGACCGCCGTCCGATTGCGCCGAAAAGCCCAGATTTCAACTAGATCGAAAACGCCCAGCCGTGGATACGGTCACACGATGCGCCGCAGATGATGGTGGAGCGGGAACAGACCAAGCGCCCAATGACGGGGCCTTGGTGGAAAAGGGCTTCGCGGATGCTGCAATCGCTATAAGCCCGCATGCCTGAGCTGGGCCCTGCGCAAATCGTAAGTCGACTGAAGATTCATCCAGAACTCAGGCGTAGTGTTGAGATGAATGGCAAGGCTGATTGCCAGATCGGCGCAGATCCTGAGTTGGCATTTCACAAGCTTTTCGATCTCACTTTCGGGCCATTTCGTGGGCATGGCCAGCTCCATGACGGTCATGCCCAACGGCTCCATGAATTCCTTATTCAGAACCTCGCCCGATGAGTCGGGCGCATACCACTGCGGTCCATTGTTCGCCTCCAGAGGCTGCGTTGAGTGGCCAAAGTGGAGCATCCGATTCAGGAAAACAAGACCATCAAAACCGTTTGGCCGGCGTCCTACAACTAATAGGGCATAACCCTACGAGAATCAGCGTCTGCGCCTGATTCCGTGAGTTCTTGGCTGTGATTAGGCTGGTGGCTTTCGCCTGCGCTGGTCGATCCTATTCGTCGAGTTCCAGGCGATACACATTGATCGCCAGACACTCTGGTTCTGGATCCCTCTTGTCTCATTTGCTCAAGCTCAAAGAAAACACGCTGGTTCAGCATCCAGATGGTGGTTACATCTTTGGCACGATCCCCGATATGCCAAAATTCGGCTTGCCAGGCGGGAAGATTTATCTGCGGGTAGGTATTCACCGTCGAGCGAATAGTGGTTTTGGCGTAGTGCACATTTGGGAAGCCCATAGTGCCGATTTGCTCAAGCATGGTTGCCAGACTGCCGATGGGGTAGCCGCGATTGTTGCAAAGATGATCGTCCCGGGGGCACAAATCTATTGTGAGTTCAAAGAACAGCGATGTGGAAACAGGGTCGCGGTACTGAGGACATCTATGGGAACACTGATTCTTGAACCGCGACACGAGCGCGCCACAGGATTTGGTTACTTCGTGGTGACTTGGTACCCGCAAAAACGTGCACATGGCACGTTAGTGGGGCAGATACCACGAGCACCACCAAATCAGAAATAAAAAAAGGCGTCCGATGGACGCCTTTTAAGTATTTTTTGAGGAGTAGTCGCAGCGATTCTTTAGCTCCTGGCTTTACGGCCTTGGGTTCAGAATCCGACAGGCTAGCCCGTCGTCACTACTTCAGAGAAACCAGCTTTCTCTGCTGCCAAAAATGCGGGGGAGCTTTTGCTGGTGCCCAGTCCCGACGAATGCGCAGTTGCAGTCCTCGAACGGGATGATCCGTCAATGCCGGTCGAGAGTCAACGGTCCAATTCAGCCAAGCAATGACAGCCCATCGGGTCTTGATACGTCTTGTAAACCTCTATTTCAGCACTGAAACCCGGCTCAACTACCCTTCAAAAACCCGCAGGAAGCGGACCCCGATTCAGCTCAAGGAACGACCATGTCCCTCTCCATCGTCCACAGTCGCGCCCAGATTGGCGTGGATGCTCCCGCCGTCACTGTCGAAGTTCATCTGGCAAACGGTCTGCCCTCCCTGACCATGGTCGGACTGCCCGAGGCGGCGGTGAAGGAGAGCAAGGATCGAGTACGCAGTGCGATCATCAACTCCGGGCTGCAGTTTCCGGCGCGGCGGATCACTTTGAATCTGGCGCCGGCGGATCTGCCCAAGGATGGCGGACGCTTCGATCTGGCGATTGCCTTGGGGATTTTGTCGGCCAGTGTGCAAGTGCCGTGTCTGACGCTGGACGATGTGGAATGTCTGGGTGAGTTGGCATTGTCCGGTGCGGTGCGGCCGGTGCGTGGTGTGCTGCCGGCGGCACTGGCGGCGCGCAAGGCCGGGCGGGCGCTGGTGGTGCCTCGAGCGAATGCCGAGGAGGCGTGTCTGGCGTCGGGGTTGAAGGTGTTTGCGGTGGATCATTTGCTGGAAGCGGTGGCCCATTTCAACGGGCACACGCCGGTGGAGCCTTACGTTTCCGACGGCTTAATGCATGCCGCCAAACCCTATCCCGATCTCAATGAGGTGCAGGGGCAGACAGCCGCCAAACGCGCACTGCTTATTGCCGCCGCGGGGGCGCACAATTTGTTGTTCAGCGGGCCTCCAGGAACCGGCAAGACGCTGCTGGCCAGTCGTCTGCCGGGGTTGCTGCCGCCGCTTTCCGAGTGCGAAGCGCTGGAAGTGGCAGCGATTCAATCGGTCGCCAGCGGTGTGCCTCTGACTCACTGGCCGCAGCGCCCCTTTCGCCAACCGCACCACTCCGCTTCCGGGCCGGCACTGGTCGGTGGCAGTTCAAAACCGCAACCCGGTGAAATCACCCTGGCCCATCACGGCGTGCTGTTTCTCGATGAATTGCCGGAGTTTGATCGCAAGGTTCTCGAGGTGCTCCGCGAGCCCTTGGAGTCCGGGCATATCGTCATCGCCCGCGCCAAGGATCGCGTGCGTTTCCCGGCGCGCTTTCAGCTGGTGGCAGCGATGAATCCGTGTCCCTGTGGATATCTTGGCGAACCGAGCGGCAAATGCTCGTGCACACCGGACATGGTGCAGCGCTATCGCAACAAATTGTCGGGGCCGCTGCTGGATCGTATCGATCTGCACCTGACCGTGGCGCGTGAAGCGACAGCATTGAATCCGGCAGCCAAGCTCGGGGAGGACAGCGCCAGCGCTGCGGCGTTGGTGGCTGAAGCGCGGGAGCGCCAGCAAAAACGCCAAGGCTGCGCCAATGCGTTTCTCGATCTGCCGGGGTTGAAGCGTCACTGCAAGTTATCCACAGCCGATGAGAGATGGCTGGAAGGGGCGTGCGAGCGACTGATCCTGTCGCTGCGCTCGGCGCATCGGCTGCTCAAGGTCGCGCGCACACTGGCGGATCTTGAGCAGGCCGATGCGATTACCCGCGAGCATCTGGCGGAGGCACTGCAATACCGGCCGGCGACACCTTAATGCTCAGCCAGATCAACCAGCGGCGTCTGGCGCACTTCGGTGTCGCGCCCGGCCTGAATATCGGTCACACGCTTCAGGGCGTTATCCACCGCAGCCTTATCGGCCAGCAGGCTGTAGCTGATCTGGAACTGTTTGTGTTCTTTCGGTGCAATGGTCGGCACCAGATTCAGCGGCCGCTGATAGCGACGGTTATAGGAAAAACTCGTCCCAGGCTCCAGCCCGGTGACGTAGCCCTGCCCTTGGGTGTCGGTGTTTTTCCACAGCGAGAACACTGGCAACTGCTGGGTATTGAAGCCAACCGCAACGCCGAGGCTACCGGCCTTGTTGTGCAGCACAGTCAGGGTATCGCCCTTCGCGTCCGCATATGGCACAACGTTGTAGACCGTTTCGTCGTAGTCCCTGGTCGGCGCGCGATAGGTCTGCCAGTCGGGCAGATCACCCTTGGCCTTGTCGTTGAACGGCGATACCTGCTTCACCGGCGCAGCAAACTTCGCGCCCTGCTCAAGAAACGGCGTACTGAAATTGCTGTGATACAGCGCCTGATATTCCTTCGCATAGTCGCCGTTATTGGTCAGGGTATCGTTGAGGACGAAGCTTGCGCTGCCAGGTTCAGTGACCAGTTCGGTCGCTACCGAGAAATCGACTTTCTTGAATGCCTGCTCTTTCAGCTCGCCACGCAGCGTGATGGCATACGGCGGTTTTTCATCGATGTGCAGAGTGACGGTGCTGGCCGGGATATTGGCGGCGCGACCGTGCAGGGTCAGCAGTTCGCCGTTGTCCATGCCGGGATGGCCAACCCACTCGTAACCGCAACGGCTGACCAGTTCATTGAAGCCTTCCAGCCAGCCCAGGCCACCGCGACCGTTGAGCTCGATGAACGCCGGGTTGACCACGTCCTTGACCGGCGAATCCCAGCCCATGCGCACGTCGCCCACCGAAGCTTGCAACACGTTCATGCCGCGGGTCGGCACCACCGAAAGCTTCATCGTGCCGTTATCGATATCGACGATGCTGACGCCCTCCTGACGACCGCCGTGCAGGGTGCGCAGGGTCACGGAAAACGGCTTGGTGGTTTTTACACCGAGCTGTTCACTGGTGATCGTCCAGTTTTTTGCCGGGGTGTTGGCGTCGAGCAGGACATAGTCCCAGGCCATGGCGTGGGAAGCGGCAGAGAATGCGCCGAGAGCGACGAGGAGTTTGAGCGGAGTCATGGCAGCAGCCTTTATTGGAGTTGTGCCATTTTTATAGCGCTGCGGAAACGTTTCAGCAAGTGCAAAGAAGCTGTGGGAGAAAAGCATTCGCGAGCAGGCTCGCTCCCACAGGGACATCGGGCTTTCACAACATTTGTGAGTCACACCGAAAACTGTGGGAGCGAGCCTGCTCGCGATGGCAATTTCAAAGACACATCAACGGAAGCGATCAACCTCGGATCGCAGATCCGCCGCCAGTTTCTCCAGCTCTTTAGCGGTGATGGCCAGGTTGGAAACCACCTCACGCTGCTCACTGTTGGCCATGGCAATGCTCTGCAGATTGCTGCTCAGCAACGTCGCGGTGCTGCTTTGCTCCTGAGTGGCGGTGGTGATCGCTGCAAACTGCTGGCCTGCCGAACGGCTCTGCTCGTCGATCCGTGCCAGTGCCGAGGCGACATTGGCGTTACGCGACAGGCCTTCCTGCATCAGCACATTGCCCTGCTCCATGGTGCTGATCGCGTTGCCGGTCTCCTGCTGGATGCTGTGAATCATGCTGGAGATTTCGTCGGTGGCCTGACGGGTACGCGAGGCGAGGCTGCGCACTTCGTCCGCCACCACGGCAAAACCGCGGCCCTGTTCACCGGCACGGGCGGCTTCGATCGCAGCGTTGAGCGCCAACAGGTTGGTCTGCTCGGCGATCGAAGTGATCACGCCAACAATGCCGCCGATTTCTTGGGAGCGCTGGCCGAGGGTGTTGATCACCGTGGCGGTGCTGTTCAGCGCACCGGCAATCTGCTCCAGCGACGACGACGCTTCTTCCATCGAGCTGCGACCAATCTGTGTTTGCTGGGCGTTTTCCTGTGCCAGGCGCTGAGTCGCGCCCATGTTGTCAGCGATGTTCAGCGAGGTCGCGCTGAACTCTTCCACCGCGCCGGCCATGCTGGTGATTTCGCCCGACTGCTGCTCCATGCCTTCATAAGCACCACCGGACAAACCGGACAATGCCTGCGCGCGACTGTTGACCTCTTCCGAGGCGCGGCGGATGTGCTCGACCATGGTCGACAGCGCCTGGCTCATCTGGTTGAACGCGCGGGACAGCTGACCGATTTCGTCGTGGCTCGATACGTTCAGACGCACGCTCAGATCACCGGCACCCAAGGCCTCGGCCTGACGCACCAGATCGCCCAGTGGCGCAAGCTTGCTGCGCAACAGCCAGACCACGGAACCGACCGCGAGCAACATCGCCAGCAGGCTGCCGATCGCCAGTTGCGTACCGACGCTCCAGGTTACCGCGCGGATCTCGGCTTTCGGCATGCTCGCGACCACCGACCACGGGCCACCTTCAAACGGCACGGCGATGCTGTAGAAGTCTTCTCCCTTGTCGCTCCAGAACTCGCCCTTGCCCGGGGTTTTCACCAGGTTATTGATGGTCGGCACGGCTTGATCCAGCGCTTCTACGCCAGCAATCGGCACCAGCCATTTGTTCTGCTCGTCGAGCAGGGCCAGCGAGCCGGTCTGGCCGATGCGGAAGCGCTTGAGATTGGCGAACTGCGCGTTCTGCGCGTCGGTGTAGTCGAAACCGACGTACAGCACGGCGATGATCTTGCCGCCCGCGTCGCGCACCGGGGTGTACTGCGACATGTAGTAGCGCTCGAACAACAGCGAGCGGCCGACATAACTCTGCCCCGCCATCAACTTTGCGTAGGCCGGGTTGGCATGATCGAGCACGGTGCCGATGGCACGGGTGCCGTCCTGCTTGCTGACGTTGGTGCTGACGCGAATGAAGTCTTCGCCGCTGCGCACGAATACCGTGGCCACGCCGGCGGTCATCTGCTTGAACTCGTCAACTTCCTTGAAGTTGTTGTTCAGCACCTCGTTGCCCAGGTGCAGGCCCGGGGTCTGCACGCCGGCCACGGTCACTGGCTGATCGGGGTGCACACTCAGGCCACTGCCGAAGCGTTTTTCGAACAGACCGCTCAAGCGCAGGGTGCTTTCGCGCAGCGTACCGTGGAAGGTACTCAGTTGATCGGCCAGCAGCCGGGCCTCACTGGCCAGATGCTCTTCACGGGTGGCGAGGTTGGCGGAATCCAGCGAACGCAAGGCGAACACCGTACTGCCGCTGATGACTATCGCCAGTATTACAGCGAGGGCAAGGCCCAACTGCGAGGCGATCCGAGCACGAGGTTGAGACATGAACAGCTCCTGGCCGAGCCACCGAATCCTCCTTGATCGCGGTAATTGCCCGGAAAATATTCTAATAATGGGGGTAACGCGAAACCGGCACGACGGTTCCACATGCTCGTAGTCGGCGGTAAAACCGAATACTTGAGCGCATTGCGTGGGTATGGCGCAGTGGTGGCATTGTGCCGGCTCGAACGTTTCAGCTCAAGCGTGTCACTGCCGGGAGTTGCATGGCGCGGACTTCGCTCTGAAGAAAGTCACTGAGGCGGCGCAAACGTTCACCTCCCGGACGGGTTCTTGGCCACACCAGGTAATAATCAAGACCACTGGCGACCGCTGTCGGCCACGGCAGACTCAAGCGCCCTTGCGCGACGTCTTCGGCAACCATCAGCAAATCACCCATGGACACACCGTAGCCGCGCGCCGCGGCGATCATGCCCAGTTCGAGGGTGTCGAACACCTGACCGCCCTTGAGCGAGACCTGATCGGATAACCCCATGCGCTCCAGCCAACTGCGCCAGTCTCGGCGATCCGGGGTCGGATGCAACAGTTCGGCGCTGCCCAGGCGCGCCACGTCCCAGGGCTGGTCATTGAGAAGGTTCGGCGCGCCAACCGGGATCAATTCCTCGGGAAACAGCAGGCTCGCCTCCCAGTCCGGCGGGAAATGCCCGTCGCTGAGCAACACGGCGCAATCGAACGGCTCATTGTTGAAATCCACCGAATCAATGTCCATCCACGCGCTCGTCAGTTGCACCTCATTGCCCGGCTGCAAGTGGCGGAAGCGGCTCAGCCGCGCCAGCAACCAACGCATGGTCAGGGTTGAGGGTGCCTTCATGCGCAGGATGTCGTCCTCGGCGCGCAAGGTGTTGCAGGCGCGCTCGAGGGCGGCAAAGCCTTCGCGGATACCGGGCAACAGCAGCCGGGCCGATTCGGTCAGTTGCAAGTAGCGGCCGCTGCGATGAAACAGCCGGCAGGCGAAATGTTCTTCGAGGGTACGCATGTGCCGACTGACCGCGCTCTGGGTAATCGACAATTCTTCCGCCGCGCGGGTGAACGAGCTGTGTCGCGCTGCCGCTTCGAATGCACGCAGGGCATACAGGGGCGGAAGGCGTCGGGACATACACAAAGCTCCAGTAGCGGGATGCAGCCGGTTCGGCCGAGACGGTTCAGGATGAGTATTAATCATGCCACCCATCCTTTTTATCCCTTTGTGCAACGCCTGCCAAGCGCCGAGAATCGACGCTCTTCTGTTCCCTTTGATATTTGGGTGGTGATGACCATGCGGCATCCTGTGCGTACCGAACTCTGGGCCATTCTGCGGCTGGCGGGGCCGCTGATTGCTTCGCAGTTGGCGCACATGCTGATGGTGCTGACCGACACCCTGATGATGGCGCGCTTGAGTCCAGAAGCGCTGGCCGGTGGCGGCCTCGGTGCGGCCAGCTATTCGTTCGTGTCGATTTTCTGCATCGGCGTGATTGCAGCGGTCGGCACACTGGTGGCGATCCGTCAGGGCGCCGGCGACATCATCGGTGCCGCGCGCCTGACACAGGCCGGACTGTGGCTGGCCTGGCTGATGGCGCTCGGCGCCGGGCTGCTGTTGTGGAACCTCAAACCCGTGTTGCTGCTGTTTGGCCAGACCGAAACCAACGTCAACGCCGCCGGGCAATTCCTCATCGCCCTGCCCTTCGCCTTGCCGGGTTATCTGAGCTTCATGGCCCTGCGCGGTTTCACCAGTGCGATTGGACGGGCGACGCCAGTGATGGTGATCAGCCTCGCCGGCACGGTGGCCAATTTCCTGCTCAACTACGCGCTGATCACCGGCATGTTCGGCCTGCCGCACCTGGGTCTGACCGGCATCGGTCTGGTCACGGCGATTGTCGCCAACTGCATGGCACTGGCGCTGGCCTGGCACATTCGCCGGCATCCGGCCTATGACGCTTATCCGTTGCGCGTCGGTCTGTCGCGGCCGAACCGGCAATACCTGAAAGAACTCTGGCGCCTGGGCCTGCCGATTGGCGGCACCTATGCGGTGGAGGTCGGGTTGTTCGCTTTCGCTGCGCTGTGCATGGGCACCATGGGCAGCACGCAAATGGGCGCGCACCAGATCGCTCTGCAGATCGTTTCGGTGGCGTTCATGGTCCCGGCCGGGATGTCCTATGCCATCACCATGCGCGTCGGCCAGCACTATGGCGCCGGGCAACTGGTTGATGCGCGGATGTCCGGCCGTGTCGGCATTGCCTTCGGCGCGGTAGTGATGCTCGGCTTTGCCCTGGTGTTCTGGCTGTGGCCGAACCAGTTGGTCGGCCTGTTCCTCGACCATAACGACCCGGCGTTTGCCGAGGTGATCCGTCTGGCGGTGAGCCTGCTGGCAGTAGCGGCGTGGTTCGAGTTGTTCGACGGCACGCAGACGATTGCCATGGGCTGTATCCGCGGGCTCAAGGATGCAAAGACCACCTTCCTGGTCGGCCTGGCTTGCTATTGGCTGATTGGCGCGCCGGCGGCGTGGTGGATGGCTTTCCACCTCAATTGGGGGCCGACCGGTGTCTGGTGGGGACTGGCGCTGGGGTTGGCGTGCGCGGCAGTGAGCCTGACGCTGGGGTTTGAATGGAAGATGCAGCGGATGATTCGGCGCGAGCCGCAAGCTCAAGGTTTTAACATCCCCCAGGCCGAATGAGGTCCTCTGTAGGAGTGAGCCTGCTCGCGATTGCGGTATATCAGTCAATGCAAATGTTGACTGTTGAAAAGCTATCGCGAGCAGGCTCACTCCTACAGGGGGTGGTGATCAACCGACGATTTCCAGAGCCGGCTGCTGGCTCGATCCCGACGTCAGGTATTCCACCAGCTCCTCCAGCGGCAACGGCCGGCTGATCAGATAACCCTGCACCTGATCGCAACCGAACCCGCGCAACAAATCCAGCTGCTCCGGCGTCTCGACCCCTTCGGCAACCACTTCCAGGTGCAGGTTGTGCGCGAGGTTGATCATCGCGTGCACCAGTTTGCGGTTCTCTTCGCGCTGTTCCATACCGCCGACAAAACTCTTGTCGATCTTCAGCAAAGTGATCGGCAGGCTGTTGAGGTGCACGAACGAAGAAAAACCGGTGCCGAAATCGTCCAGAGAGAAGCGCACGCCGAGGCGGCCGAGCGCGTCCATGGTCTGCTTGACCAGATCGCTGCGCCGCATCACCGCGGTTTCGGTCAGTTCGAATTCCAGCCACTGTGCTTCCACGCCACGCTCGGCAATCAGACGACTGAGCGTCGGCAGCAACTGGCTGTCCTGAAACTGCCGGAACGACAGGTTGATCGCCATGTGCAGCGGCGGCAGTCCCTGCTCGCGCAGAGCCTGCATATCCCGCAGTGCCCGGGCAATCACCCAGTAACCCAACGGCACGATCAATCCGCTTTGTTCGGCCAGTGGCACGAATTCGCTCGGCGGCAGCAGACCGCGTTCCCCATGGCGCCAGCGCACCAGCGCTTCGAGGCCGACGATCTGGCCATCCTCAAGATTCAGGCGTGGCTGGTAATGCAGCTCCAGCTCGTCGCGGCGCAGGGCTCGGCGCAGTTCGCTTTCGAGGTCAGCCATGCTCCGCGCATTGCGGTTGATGCGCTCGTTGAAGATATGAAAGGTGCAGCCCTGCGTGCTCTTGGCCTGCTGCATGGCGATGTGTGCGTGCCACATCAATGGATCGGCACCGCCGTTGGCGCGGGCGTGAGCGATGCCGAGGCTGGAGCCGATCAGCAGGCTCTCACCGTCGACCCAATAAGGTTCGGCCAACGCCTCGGTAATGCGCTCGGCCATCCACTCGGCGCGTTGCGGCGCGCGGCGGGTGTCGATCAGCAAAGCAAATTCATCACTGCCCAGCCGCGCCAGTTGATCACCGGCCTCCAGCTGACTTTTCAGGCGCGCGACGACTTGCAGGATCAGACGATCGCCAGCCTGATGACCAAGAGCATCATTGGCATGGCGAAAGTTATCGAGATCGAGATGGCCAAGGGCGAGACCGCGACCGTCGCCTTCGGCAAGACGTGCGGTGAGCAGGGTCTGGAAACCCTGGCGATTGGCGATGCCGGTCAGCGGATCCTGTTCGGCGAGGCGCTGCAGGGTGTTTTCCAGCACGCCGCGCTCGCGAACATGGCGCAGACAACGCTGGAGCATGCCAGCGTCGAGGGCGTCGAAGACCAGCCAGTCGCTGACCCCGACCGGAGCGGTGGCCGGTTCATGCTCCAGCAGCAGAACGGTCGGCAGGCTGCAGCGCCCGGGCGCCGGCTGCAATGCCGGCAGGGTCAGCAGCACCGCGTGGCGGTTGTCCTCGAACAGGCGGCTGACCGAATCCCAGTTCGGCGCGCTGATCAGCACCGCCGCGCTCCCCATCGGAGCCAGACACTCACGCAACAACGCTGTCCACGCTGGCTCTTCGGCCAGTAGCAGCAAACGCAAGGGTTCGACAGGCGTAGACAAGCTGACTCCCTAGACTCTGCAATGATGTAGGCGGGGCATTATGCCGGTGTGCTGAACAATGACCAATGCGTTGTCCGATGACAACGGCAGTGAAAGGTTATTTTGTGTCACGAATGAGAACATTAGCCGCAAAATCCCCGCGTATCCTGCGTGAAAGTAACAAAACCGGCAAATCTGAATCGCGTGTTGCGTCACAAGTCGGACAGAGCAGCACAAATCGCTGAGCCTGTTAAAATGCCGGCCCATTTCGTCAACGACTCCCGAATTTTCGTATGTCCCGACTCAATCCCCGGCAGCAAGAAGCCGTGAACTACGTCGGCGGCCCTCTATTGGTGCTCGCCGGTGCTGGCTCCGGCAAGACCAGCGTGATCACGCGCAAGATCGCGCACCTGATTCAGAACTGCGGCATCCGCGCCCAGTACATCGTCGCCATGACCTTTACCAACAAGGCCGCGCGCGAAATGAAAGAGCGGGTCGGCACCCTGTTGCGTGCCGGCGAAGGTCGCGGCCTGACCGTCTGCACCTTCCACAACCTGGGCCTGAACATCATCCGCAAGGAGCATGCGCGGCTGGGCTACAAACCCGGTTTCTCGATCTTCGACGAGACCGACGTCAAAGCCCTGATGACCGACATCATGCAGAAGGAATACGCAGGCGACGACGGCGTCGACGAGATCAAGAACATGATCGGCGCCTGGAAAAACGACCTGATCCTGCCTGCCCAGGCCCTGGAAAACGCGCGCAATCCCAAAGAGCAGACCGCCGCCATCGTCTACACCCACTATCAGCGCACGCTCAAGGCGTTCAACGCGGTGGACTTCGACGACCTGATCCTGCTGCCGGTAAAGCTTTTCGAAGAACACGCCGACATTCTCGAAAAGTGGCAGAACAAGGTGCGTTACCTGCTCGTCGACGAATACCAGGACACCAACGCCAGTCAGTATCTGTTGGTGAAGATGCTCATCGGCAAGCGCAACCAGTTCACCGTGGTGGGCGACGATGACCAGTCGATCTATGCCTGGCGTGGCGCGCGCCCGGAAAACCTGATGCTGCTCAAGGACGACTATCCGTCCTTGAAAGTGGTCATGCTCGAACAGAACTACCGTTCAACCAGCCGCATCCTGCGCTGCGCCAACGTGCTGATCTCGAACAACCCGCACGAATTCGAAAAACAGCTGTGGAGCGAGATGGGCCACGGCGACGAGATCCGCGTGATCCGCTGCCGCAACGAGGACGCCGAAGCCGAGCGCGTGGCCATGGAAATCCTCAGCCTGCATCTGCGCACGGACCGCCCGTACAGCGATTTCGCGATTCTCTATCGCGGTAACTATCAGGCCAAGCTGATCGAATTGAAGCTGCAACACCACCAGGTGCCGTATCGCCTGAGCGGCGGCAACAGCTTCTTCGGCCGTCAGGAAGTTAAGGACCTGATGGCCTACTTCCGCCTGATCGTAAATCCGGATGACGACAACGCCTTCCTGCGCGTGATCAACGTGCCGCGCCGCGAGATCGGTTCGACCACCCTGGAAAAACTCGGCAACTACGCCACCGAACGCAAAATCTCGATGTACGCCGCCACCGACGAAATTGGCCTGGGTGAACATCTCGACAGCCGCTTCACCGATCGCCTGGCGCGCTTCAAGCGCTTCATGGACAAGGTCCGCGAGCAGTGCGCCGGCGAAGATCCGATTTCGGCGCTGCGCAGCATGGTCATGGACATCGACTACGAGAACTGGCTGCGCACCAACAGCTCCAGCGACAAGGCTGCGGACTACCGCATGGGCAACGTCTGGTTCCTGATCGAGGCGTTGAAAAACACCCTTGAGAAAGACGAAGACGGCGAAATGACCGTCGAGGACGCCATCGGCAAACTGGTGCTGCGCGACATGCTCGAGCGCCAGCAGGAAGAGGAGGACGGCGCCGAAGGTGTGCAGATGATGACGCTGCACGCATCCAAAGGGCTGGAATTTCCCTACGTGTTCATCATGGGCATGGAAGAGGAAATCCTCCCGCACCGCTCCAGTATCGAAGCCGACACCATCGAAGAAGAACGTCGCCTGGCCTATGTGGGCATCACCCGTGCCCGCCAGACCCTGGCGTTCACCTTTGCCGCCAAGCGCAAGCAGTACGGCGAAATCATCGACTGCGCGCCGAGCCGCTTCCTGGATGAACTGCCGCCGGACGATCTGGCCTGGGAAGGCAACGACGACACCCCGACTGAAGTCAAAGCCGTGCGCGGAAATAGCGCATTGGCCGATATACGCGCGATGTTAAAGCGCTAGAATCGACTACTTTTTAATCTACCTTCGGCGCCCATCGCGCCAACAGAGGAAGCTGTTGTGGAAGCACTGCACAAAAAAATCCGCGAAGAAGGCATCGTGCTTTCCGATCAGGTCCTGAAAGTCGACGCCTTTCTGAACCACCAGATCGACCCGGCACTGATGAAGCTGATCGGTGACGAATTCGCCGCGCTGTTCAAGGACTCGGGGATTACCAAGATCGTCACCATCGAAGCTTCGGGCATCGCCCCAGCGATCATGACCGGTCTGAACCTCGGCGTGCCGGTGATCTTCGCCCGCAAGCAACAGTCGCTGACCCTGACTGAAAACCTGCTCTCGGCGACCGTGTACTCGTTCACCAAAAAGACCGAAAGCACCGTGGCCATCTCCCCGCGTCACCTGACCAGCAGCGACCGCGTGCTGATCATCGACGACTTCCTCGCCAACGGTAAGGCCTCGCAAGCGCTGATCTCGATCATCAAACAGGCCGGCGCCACCGTTGCCGGTCTGGGCATCGTCATCGAGAAGTCGTTCCAGGGCGGCCGCGCCGAACTGGACTCGCAGGGCTACCGCGTCGAGTCGCTGGCCCGGGTGAAATCGCTGAAGGATGGCGTCGTTACCTTCATCGAGTAACCAGCAGCACCGAGTTACCCCTGTGGGAGCGAGCCTGCTCGCGAATGCATTGTGTCAGTCACCCTGTTGAGGGAATGACACACCGCTTTCGCGAGCAGGCTCGCTCCCACAGCGGCTTCTGGGGTGGGCAGTTATTGCGTGGTGGCTTTCAGACCAGTGAGGAGCAGGCGCTGGAAAAGGTCTTCCTTCAACCCCTCCGGATTCGTCAGCTGCATCCGCTCAAGATGCTCCGGGAACGTTGAGGCCTCCGGCGCATCCAGCGCTGCCTTGCCCAGTTCCAGAATCTCGCTCAGCTTGAACTTGCTCTTCAGCCAGTTCAGCGCGCGCAACAGATCCCGTTCGATCGCGGTGAAATCACAACCTAGCGGGTACTCCGGAAACAGGTTCGGGTGCCGCGCGGCAATCGCCTGCAAGCGTTGCGGTGTGTTGTCGGCAAACCGTGGATCAATACGGAAATCCTTCGGCAGCTTGCCGACGTTCTGCGCCTGTTCGATGAGCCCTGGCTGAAAACGTGAGTCGCTGATGTTGAGCAGCGCTTCGATCACTGCCGCGTCGGATTTGCCGCGCAGGTCGGCGATGCCGTACTCGGTGACGACGATGTCGCGCAGATGCCGCGGAATCGTGCAGTGGCCGTATTCCCAGACGATGTTGGAACTGACCTCGCCGGCGGACTCGCGCCAGCTGCGCAGAATCAGAATCGACCGCGCATTGTGCAACGCGTGTCCCTGCGCCACGAAGTTGTACTGCCCGCCGACCCCACTGAGCACCCGTCCGTCTTCCAACTGATCCGCGACACCCGCCCCCAGCAACGTCATGTTGAACACGGTGTTGATGAAGCGCGCATCAAGGCGCTGCAGACGTTTGAGTTCTTCCTGCCCATACAGCTCGTTGATGTAGCTGATGCGGGTCATGTTGAATTCTAGCAACCTGCTTTGCGGCAACTCGCGCAGCCGTTCATAGAAGCTGCGCGGGCCGAGGAAGAAACCGCCGTGCACGCAGATACCGTCAGGTTGTGCCGCTTCGTCGAGGGTGCCGGCATTGGCCTGTTCCTGCGTCGGCACATCGGGATAGACCTTGCGCCGAATGATCCCGGCATCTGCCAGCACCAGCAGACCGTTGACGAACATCTCGCTGCAACCATAAAGGCCTTTGGCAAAGGGCGCGGTGCCGCCCTCGCGCTGGATCAATTGCGCCCATTGGCTGAGGTTGATGTCATCGAGTAACGCCTGATAGCCGGCGTTATCGGCCTGACGGGCAAGCAGCGCTGCGGTCAACGCGTCACCCATCGAACCGATACCAATCTGCAGCGTTCCGCCGTCGCGCACCAACGTACTGGCGTGCAAGCCAATGAAATGATCCTGGAAGCCCACCGGCATATTCGGCGTGGAAAACAGCGTGCTGCTGTCCTTCTCGTCGATCAGCAGATCGAAGGTGTCGATGTCGACTTCAGCATCGCCGGGCATGTACGGCAGATCCGTATGCACCTGGCCGACCAGCACAATGGTCTCCCCCGCCTCGCGGCGCTTGGCGATCATCGGCAACAGGTCAAGGGTGATGTCCGGGTTGCAACTCAGGCTCAGCCGATCGGGATGTTCGCTGTTGCTGGCGAGCAACTGCGCCACCAGGTTCAGGCCTGCTGCGTTGATGTCGCGGGCGGCATGGCTGTAATTGCTGCTGACGTAATCCTGCTGCGCCGGCGCGCTGTTGAGCAGGCTGCCGGGCTGCATGAAGAACTGCTGGATACGGATGTTGGCGGGCAGGCTGTCGCGCTGCAGATCGGCGAGGAAATCGAACTCCGGATAATCACCGAACACCCGCTCGACGAAGGGCTCGATAAAGCGCTTCTGTAAGCCATCGCCCAGATTCGGCCGACCGAGGCACAGCGCGGTATAGATCGTCAGCTGCCGCTCGGGCAGCTCCTTGATGCGCCGGTACAGCGCGTTGACGAAGTGATTCGGCTTGCCCAGCCCCAGCGGCAGGCCCATGTGGATGTGCGCCGGCAAGCGCGCCAGTACGTCGTCCACCGCCTGTTCGATCGAACACAACTGCACCATCTGAAGCCTCCCGCCCGTTCCGTTGATAGGGGTAGACCGAGATTGCCTTGAGTTTGCTGCAAAGGACAGCGTTTGGTTTCGAGATGTTTGTTCAACTTAAGAGGGTCACCCTCACCCTTGCCCTCTCCCAGAGGGAGAGGGAACTGATTGAGGATATTCAGCATTTCGTTGACATTGAAAACGCTCCACCGAATCCAATAATCGACTTGATCCTTCAGGTCGATGTACAACGCCAGAGACCTCGGTCGGTTCCCTTCCCTCAGGGAGAGGGTTCCGGTGAGGGCTCTTGATTTACGGGCACAAAAAAACCGTCCGAAGACGGTTTTTCGTTGAGAGCGTCGCTTACAGACCGGACATCTCTTTGATCGCACCTTTGAGCTCTTCATCGGAGCAATCGGCGCAGGTGCCTTTTGGCGGCATGGCGTTGATGCCGGTGATGGCCTTGGCAAGGATGCCGTCCAGACCACCCTGATGATCGGCCCGCTCCTTCCAGGCTGCCTTGTCGCCGATCTTCGGCGCGCCGAGCAGGCCCGTGCCGTGGCAAGCGTTGCAATGCTTGGCGATCACGTCTTTAGGTGCCTTCGCCCCGCCTCCGCCGCCTGCGGTCGCAGCCACTTCCATACCCTTGCATTCCTGCCCTTGAACACACACCTGGCCGACGGGCTCGATGCGTTTGGCGATGTCGTCATTCGTCGCAGCTTGAGCGCTGACAGCCCAGAGGGCCAGTACGGTTGCTGGTGCAGCCAGCATTTTCATAATTAGGTTCACGCGTTCACCCTCAATGGTGGCTATTCACGCCTGCGGCCACGGTTCGCAGGCGGCGCAAGTATAGCGGCTAGGCCGCTGTACTGAAACAACCCCATGGTTAGAGGGGTCTTGTTGCGCATCGGAAGAACGGTCCGGGTGCCTTCGCCGTAATGGTCTGGCGCCTCTTGCTTAGAAATTCGCCGGCGTCGCTGCGCTGATTAGTCGCGCCGGTACGTCGAACGGATTACGGAAACGATGCGGCTTGGTACTTTCAAAATAGTAGCTGTCGCCAGCTTCGAGGATAAAAGTTTCCAGACCCACCACCAGCTCCAGGCGACCTTCCACCAGAATCCCGGTTTCCTCGCCTTCATGGGTGAGCATTTCTTCGCCAGTGTCGGCGCCCGGCGGGTAGATTTCGTTGAGGAAGGCGATGGCGCGGCTGGGGTGGGCGCGGCCGACCAGTTTCATGGTCACGGCGCCGTCGGAGATGTCGATCAGCTCGTTGGCCTTGTAGACGATCTGGGTCGGTTGGTCCTGCAGGATCTCTTCGGAAAAGAACTCGACCATGGACATGGGAATGCCGCCGAGCACCTTTCTCAGCGAACTGATCGAAGGACTGACACTGTTCTTTTCGATCATCGAAATGGTGCTGTTGGTGACGCCCGCGCGTTTGGCGAGTTCACGCTGGGAAAGCCCTTTGAGCTTGCGGATCGATTGCAGTCGTTCACCGACGTCCAAGGCGGGAGCCTCCTGATGTTGTAAGAATATTGAGCGTTATCATGGCGACAGCGTTCAGTATTTACAACACTTGGCCCCCGTAGCGGCGTCAACCCTCGGAATAGAGCCTCGGCACCCGACGCAGGTTGCAGAATATCTGGTAAGGGATGGTGTCGGCCCACTTCGCCACCTCGCTGGCGAGGATGTTCTTGCCCCACAACTCGACGTCGGAACCGAGGCCGGCTTCCGGCACATCGGTCAGGTCGATGCAGAGCATGTCCATCGACACGCGCCCCAGCAGGCGGCTGCGTTTGCCGGCCACAAGCACCGGCGTGCCGGTCGGCGCCTGACGCGGGTAGCCGTCAGCGTAACCCATGGCGACCACGCCGATGCGCATGGGTTTGTCGGTGATGAACCTGGCGCCATAGCCAATCGGTTCGCCGGCCGGCAGTTCACGCACGCTGATGACTTTCGATGCGAGGGTCATCACCGGTTGCAGGCGCTCGGCCACTGCGTTGGCTTCTTCGAACGGGGTCGCGCCGTAGAGCATGATGCCCGGGCGTACCCAATCGCTTTTGATTTCTGGCCAGCCGAGCACGGCTGGCGAGTTGCGCAGGCTGACTTCCGCCGCCAAGCCCTGACGCGCCGCTTCGAACACTGCCACCTGCTCGGCGCTGCTCTGCGCGTGCAATTCATCGGCGCGGGCGAAGTGGCTCATCAGCACGATTTTCGCCACTTTGCCGCTGGCCAGCAGACGCTGGTACGCCGCTGGGTAATCTTTCGGATGCAGGCCGACCCGGTGCATGCCGGAGTCGAGCTTGAGCCACACCGTGATGGGTTTGCTCAGCGCCGCCTGCTCGATCGCTTCGAGCTGCCACAGCGAATGCACCACGCACCAGAAATCATGCTCGACGATCAACGCCAGCTCGTCTGCCTCGAAGAAGCCTTCCAGCAGCAGTACCGGCGCGCGAATCCCGGCAGCGCGCAACTCCAGTGCCTCTTCGATGCACGCCACGGCAAAACCGTCCGCCTCGGCTGCCAGTGCCTGGGCGCAACGCACCGCGCCATGGCCGTAGGCGTCCGCCTTGATCACCGCAAGCGCTTTGGCGCCAGTGACTTCACGGGCAATTCGGTAGTTGTGACGCAGGGCTTGAAGATCGATCAGGGCACGGGCAGGACGCATGGCGGCAGACTTCTGGGCGGTCATGGAAAGAAAAACCGGCGCTGACTGACGGCGTGAACCGCCAACAGCGCCGGGAGAGGGATCTCGGAAACGTTATGGCAGCGCGGCGACGATGGAGATCTCCACCAGAATGCTCGGCTTGGCCATCTTCGCTTCGACGGTGGCGCGGGCGGGCGCGGCGCCTTTCGGCAGCCACTGGTCCCACACTGCGTTCATGCCGGCAAAGTGGGCGTCGATGTCGTTCAGGTAGATCGTCGCCGACAACAGATGCTGCTTGTCCGTCCCGGCCAGATCGAGCAGGCGCTCGATATTGGCGAGCACGTCGCGGGTCTGCTGTTCAATTCCGGCGTCGAAGTCGTCGCCGACCTGCCCGGCCAGATACACGATGCCGTTGTGGCTGACGATCTGACTCATGCGCTCATTGGTGAGCTGGCGCTGGATTGACATGTTTTGCGGACTCCTGGGTCTGGTTGCCGTAACGGGAAATATCGAGGCCTTCGGCGCTGATCTGGGGCTTTTTCTTCGCCATCAGGTCGGCGAGCAAACGGCCGGAACCGCAAGCCATGGTCCAGCCGAGCGTACCGTGACCGGTGTTGAGGAACAGATTCTTGAATGGCGTAGCACCAACGATCGGCGTGCCGTCCGGCGTGGTCGGGCGCAGGCCGGTCCAGAAACTCGCCTCGGCCAGATTGCCGCCCTGAGGATAAAGGTCGTTGACGATCATCTCCAGGGTTTCGCGTCGACGCGGGTTGAGCGACAGGTCGAAACCGGCGATCTCGGCCATGCCACCGACGCGGATGCGGTTGTCGAAACGGGTGATCGCGACCTTGTAGGTCTCGTCGAGAATGGTTGAAGTCGGCGCCATCGCCGGATCGGTGATCGGCACCGTCAGCGAGTAGCCCTTGAGCGGATACACCGGAGCCTTGATGCCCAGCGGCTTGAGCAGTTGCGGCGAGTAGCTGCCGAGCGCCAGCACGTAGCGGTCGGCGGTTTCCAGCTTGCCGTCGATCCACACGCCGTTGATGCGATCACCGGCGTAGTCGAGCTTCTGGATGTCCTGGCCGAAACGGAATTCCACGCCGAGCTTGCGCGCCATTTCGGCGAGACGGGTGGTGAAGATCTGGCAGTCGCCGGTCTGGTCGTTGGGCAAACGCAGCGCGCCGGCGAGAATGTCGGTCACGCCTGCCAGAGCCGGCTCGACGCGGGCAATGCCGGCGCGATCGAGGACCTCAAACGGCACGCCGGATTCTTTCAGCACGGCGATGTCCTTGGCGGCGTTATCCAGCTGCGCCTGAGTCCGGAACAACTGGGTAGTGCCGAGGCTGCGACCTTCGTATGCAATGCCGGTTTCGGCGCGCAACTCATCGAGGCAGTCACGGCTGTACTCGGACAGACGCACCATGCGCTCCTTGTTCACCGCGTAACGGCTGGCGGTGCAGTTGCGCAGCATTTGCGCCATCCACAGGTACTGATCGATGTCGGCGGTGGCCTTGATCGCCAATGGCGCGTGGCGCTGAAGCAGCCACTTGATCGCCTTGAGCGGCACGCCCGGCGCAGCCCACGGCGAGGCGTAACCCGGCGAGACCTGGCCGGCGTTGGCGAAACTGGTTTCCATGGCCGCAGCAGGCTGCCGGTCCACCACCACCACTTCGAACCCGGCGCGGGCCAGATAGTAAGCACTGGCGGTACCGATAACGCCGCTACCCAAGACCATGACGCGCATTTTCAATCCCTCATCGCGGCTTTTCGCCGAACTGTTTGTTAGAGCACTGATGAGCGCAGTGTAAAAAAGAAATGCCAGTGCTTTTCACTATATAAGCGCCTATATTTGGCGACAATTCTCGGCAAAAACCCTTTTCACGGAGGCGCATCCCCTATGCGTACCAACACTCAGACCAAACGTGAGCTGGACAAGATCGACCGCAATATCCTGCGAATCCTGCAGGCGGACGGGCGGATTTCCTTTACCGAACTGGGGGAAAAGGTCGGCCTCTCGACCACGCCATGCACCGAGCGCGTGCGGCGCCTGGAGCGCGAAGGAATCATCATGGGCTACAACGCCCGGCTCAATCCGCAGCATTTGAAGGGTAGCCTGCTGGTGTTTGTCGAGATCAGCCTCGATTACAAATCCGGCGACACTTTCGAGGAGTTCCGCCGCGCGGTGCTGAAGCTGCCCCATGTGCTGGAGTGTCATTTGGTCTCAGGGGATTTCGACTATCTGGTGAAGGCGCGGATTTCCGAGATGGCCTCCTACCGCAAGCTGCTGGGCGACATTCTGTTGAAGCTACCGCATGTGCGCGAATCGAAGAGTTACATCGTCATGGAAGAGGTGAAAGAGAGCCTGTGCCTGCCGATTCCGGATTGACATTTTCGGTGCCCGACCCGGCCCTATCGCGAGCAGGCTCACTCCTACACTTGCAATGCGTACCCCTGTAGGAGTGAGCCTGCTCGCGATGGCGTCAACTCGGTTCCGAGTGAACGCGTTAAACCAGCACCTGCCGATTCGCCGCCATGTATTCGAATATCTGCTTCTCCACCCGCGGATGAATCAACTCCACCGGTCGCCGCTCGTTAGGGCACGGCAAGGTCTTGGTGGTGCCGAACAATCGGCAGATCAGCGGTCGCTCTTCATACACCGTGCAGCCATTCGGCCCCAGGTGCACACAGTTGAGTGCTTCCAGCGCCGCGTCCTGCTCGGCGCGGGTCTTGCGCGGCAGTCGTGCCATCTCTTCGGGCGAAGTGGTCACTGGCCCGCAGCAGTCGTGGCAGCCCGGCACGCATTCGAACGTCGGGATCTGCTGACGCAGGGCACGGATTTTCTGGTTGTTGCAGCTCATCGAAACAGTGACCAAAGTGGCGGGACAACGATTGTGCCGCAAAAGCCCGGATCCAGACACCGCAGACCGACCGATGTTGCCCGCCTTCAGCCGCGCAGCTTATGCTCCGTCAAATTTTCTCGACACTCAGCCGTTGGATGATGCCCATGACCGCCCGCGCCCAGACCACCGCGAGCCAGCCCCACGTTGCCTCTTATTACGCCGCCAGCAGCTTGCCGCAGCCCGACCATCCTGTGCTGCAAGGCGACGTGGCGGCTGACGTCTGCGTGGTCGGCGGCGGCTTTTCCGGGTTGAACACGGCACTGGAACTGGCTGAGCGCGGCCTCAGCGTAGTGTTGCTGGAAGCGCACAGGATCGGCTGGGGCGCCAGCGGTCGCAACGGCGGGCAGTTGATTCGCGGCGTCGGTCACGGCCTCGATCAGTTCGCCAATGTCATCGGGGCCGACGGCGTGCGCGCGATGAAGCTCATGGGCCTGGAAGCAGTGGAAATCGTCCGCCAGCGCGTCGAGCGTTTCGGCATTGCCTGCGACCTGACCTGGGGCTACTGCGACCTTGCCAACAAGCCTTCCGATCTCGACGGTTTTGCCGAAGACGCCGAAGAACTGCGCAGCCTCGGTTATCGCTACGAAACCCGCCTGTTAAAAGCCAGTGAAATGCACACAGTGGTCGGCTCCAAGCGCTACGTGGGCGGCTTGATCGACATGGGTTCCGGGCATCTGCACCCGCTGAATCTGGCGCTGGGCGAAGCGGCTGCGGCGCAGCAACTGGGCGTGCAGCTGTTTGAGCGTTCGGCGGTGACGCGCATCGATTACGGCCCCGAAGTGAAAGTGCACACGGCGCAGGGCTCGGTGCGGGCGAAGACTCTGGTGCTGGGCTGCAATGCTTATCTCAACGACTTGAATCCGCAACTGAGCGGAAAGGTTCTGCCCGCCGGCAGCTACGTCATCGCCACAGAGCCGCTGAGCGAAGAGCAGGCGCATGACCTGCTGCCGCAGAACATGGCGGTCTGCGATCAACGAGTAGCGCTGGATTACTATCGGCTCTCGGCGGATCGACGCTTGCTGTTCGGTGGTGCCTGCCATTATTCAGGCCGTGATCCGAAAGACATCGGCGCTTATATGCAGCCGAAGATGCTTGAAGTGTTCCCGCAACTGGCCGGGGTGAAAATTGACTATCAATGGGGCGGGATGATCGGCATCGGCGCCAACCGCTTGCCGCAGATCGGCCGGCTCGCCGATCAACCGAACGTGTATTACGCCCAGGCTTATTCCGGACATGGGGTGAATGCCACACACCTGGCCGGCAAGCTGCTGGCCGAGGCGATCAGCGGGCAGCATGGCGGCGGCTTTGATCTGTTCGCCAAGGTGCCGCACATCACCTTCCCCGGTGGCAAGCATTTGCGCTCGCCGCTGTTGGCGCTGGGAATGTTGTGGCATCGGCTTAAAGAGTTGGTCTGACAGAGTTGCGGTGGCTTTAAGGGCCCTATCGCGAGCAGGCTCACTCCTACAGTTGAAATGAGTTTGCCCTGTAGGAGTGAGCCTGCTCGCGATGAGGCCCGCGAGAACGATACAGATCTCAGATCCGCCAGAACGGCTTCAACCCCTCCTCCCGCGCCTGCTCACGGGTCAGCCCGATATCCTTGAGCTGATCCGCCGTCAGCGCCAGCAACGCCTTGCGCGTGTGCAGACGCTGCCAGAACAGACCCCAGCGACTCAGGCCGGACGGCGCGTTACGCAGCTGATTGCGCGCGTTGTCCTTCTGCCCTGCCGCCAGTTCCTGACTGTGTAACGTCAGCCGCACATCGCTCAAGCCGTTCATTTTCGTTGCTCCTGTTTACTTGGGTAGCCAGAGATTCCATGATGCGCGGGCCGGCAAAACCATTACAGACTCAACGAACCTGTATTAACTCCATACAGATTTGCCGATTCGCTGACTGAATGATCGTTTTTTGCCGCATCTGTACTGGTTTTCATCACTGCACACCGAGACCACCATGACTCTGTATGTAAACCTCGCCGAATTGCTCGGCACCCGCATCGAACAGGGCTTCTATCGCCCCGGCGATCGCTTGCCGTCAGTGCGTGCACTGAGCGTTGAACACGGAGTCAGTCTGAGCACGGTGCAGCAGGCCTATCGCGTGCTCGAAGACAGCGGTCTGGCCACGCCAAAACCCAAGTCCGGCTATTTCGTGCCCGTTGGCCGCGAACTGCCGGAATTGCCGGCGATCGGCCGCCCGGCGCAACGGCCGGTGGAGATTTCGCAGTGGGATCAGGTGCTGGAATTGATCCGCGCCGTACCGCGCAAAGACGTTGTGCAGTTGGGCCGCGGCATGCCCGATGTCGGCTCGCCGACCATGAAACCATTGCTGCGTGGACTGGCACGGATCAGTCGGCGGCAGGACATGCCGGGCCTGTATTACGACAACATCCACGGCAACCTCGAACTGCGCGAACAGATCGCACGCCTGATGCTTGATTCCGGCTGTCAGTTGAGCGCCAGCGATCTGGTGATCACCACTGGCTGCCACGAAGCGCTGTCCACCAGCATCCACGCGATCTGCGAGCCGGGCGACATCGTCGCGGTGGACTCACCGAGCTTCCACGGCGCCATGCAGACCCTCAAAGGCCTGGGCATGAAAGCTCTGGAAATCCCCACCGACCCGCTCACCGGCATCAGCCTCGACGCGCTTGAACTGGCCTTGGAACAGTGGCCGATCAAAGCCATTCAGCTCACGCCCAACTGCAACAACCCCCTCGGCTACGTCATGCCCGAGTCGCGCAAGCGCGCCCTGTTGACGCTGGCCCAGCGTTTCGACGTGGCGATCATCGAAGACGATGTGTATGGCGAACTGGCCTACACCTACCCGCGCCCACGTACGATCAAATCCTTCGATGAAGACGGCCGCGTGTTGCTCTGCAGCTCGTTCTCCAAGACTCTGGCGCCGGGGCTGCGCATCGGCTGGGTGGCACCGGGCCGGTATCTGGAGCGGGTGCTGCACATGAAATACATCAGCACCGGATCCACCGCGCCACAACCGCAGATCGCCATTGCCGAATTCATCAAGGCCGGCCATTTCGAGCCGCACCTGCGGCGCATGCGCATGCAGTACCAGCGCAATCGTGACGCGATGATCGACTGGGTGACCCGCTACTTTCCCGCCGGCACTCGCGCCAGTCGCCCGCAGGGCAGCTTCATGCTCTGGGTGGAGCTGCCGGACGGTTTCGACACGCTGAAACTGAATCGCGCGCTGCACGATCAGGGCGTACAGATTGCCGTCGGCAGCATCTTTTCCGCCTCGGGCAAATACCGCAATTGTCTGCGGATGAACTACGCTGCCAAACCAACAGCGCAGATCGAAGAGGCGGTGCGCAAGGTCGGTGCCGCGGCAATCAAATTACTCGCTGAGACCGACTGACCTTTTTTGTCAGCCCGGCGTCCAAAATGCCGACCTCAACCGCCAACCGGAACGATCCTACGTGAGCTTCAGACAGCCCCTACTCGCTTTACTGATACTCGCCTCGTTCCTCAGCGGCTGCGCCAGCCTTGATGTACCGCGCGAACCGAGCCAGGCCCTGCCGGCGTCGGAATCGAGTTTCGGCCGCTCGATCCAGGCGCAGGCCGCGCCCTACAAGGGGCAGTCCGGGTTTCGCCTGCTCTCCGACAGCGGCGAGGCATTTACCGCCAGGGCCGAGCTGATTCGTCACGCCCAGGTCAGCCTCGATTTGCAGTACTACATCGTCCACGACGGCATCAGCACGCGGATGCTGGTGGAGGAAGTGCTCAAGGCTGCCGACCGTGGCGTGCGTGTGCGCATCCTGCTCGATGACACCACCAGCGACGGCCTCGACCAGATCATCGCCACCCTGGCGGCGCATCCGCAGATTCAGATTCGCTTGTTCAATCCGTTGCACCTGGGACGCAGCACCGGCGTCACGCGTGCGGCCGGGCGACTGTTCAATCTGTCTGTGCAGCATCGGCGCATGCACAACAAGTTGTGGCTGGCGGACAACAGCGCGGCCATCGTCGGCGGGCGCAATCTGGGCGACGAGTATTTCGACGCCGAACCCAACCTGAATTTCACCGACATCGACATGCTCAGCATCGGCCCGGTGGCCGAGCAGCTCGGGCACAGTTTCGATCAGTACTGGAACAGTGCGCTGAGCAAGCCGATCGACGAATTCCTCTCCAGCCAGCCGACCGCCGCCGACCTGGAAAACACGCGCACGCGCCTGGAAGAGTCGCTGGAAGAAACCCGCAGGCAGAACCACGCGCTGTATCAGCAGTTGATGAAGTTCACCACCGACCCGCGCATGGACATCTGGCGCAAAGAGCTGATCTGGGCCTGGAACCAGGCGTTGTGGGATGCGCCGAGCAAGGTTCTGTCCAAGGGCGAACCTGATCCGCACCTGCTGCTGACCACACAACTGGCGCCGGAACTGACCGGTGTCAGCAAAGAGCTGATCATGATTTCCGCGTATTTCGTGCCGGGTCAGCCGGGGCTGGTCTACCTGACTGGGCGCGCCGATGCCGGGGTCTCCGTGAGCCTATTGACCAATTCGCTGGAGGCCACCGACGTGCCGGCGGTGCATGGCGGCTACGCGCCCTATCGCAAGGCGTTGCTGGAACACGGGGTGAAACTCTATGAACTGCGGCGCCAACCTGGGGATAACTATGGCAGCGGTCCGCGAGTGTTCTACAGCCGCTCGTATCGCGGCTCGGATTCCAGCCTGCACAGCAAGGCGATGATTTTCGATCGGCGCAAATCGTTTATCGGCTCGTTCAATTTCGACCCGCGCTCGGTGCTGTGGAACACCGAAGTCGGCATTCTGGTCGACAGCCCGGAACTGGCCGAGCACGTCCGCGCACTGGCGCTGCAAGGCATGGCGCCAACCCTGAGTTATCAGGCGAAGCTTGCGGACGGCAAGGTCGTCTGGGTCACCGAAAACAACGGCCAGATGCACACCCTGACCAAGGAACCGGGGAGCTGGTGGCGGCGCTTCAACTCATGGTTCAGCACCAGCGTCGGCCTGGAGCGGATGCTGTAAGTCCGTCTGTTGGTGATCCCTTGTGGAAGCGAGCCTGCTCGCGAAAACGGTTTCACATCCAGAAATGAGCTGACTGGTGCACCGCTTTCGCGAGCAGGCTCGCTCCCACAGGAGTGCGCTCAGGCAGCTTCTGCCGTTGTGCCGAATGCCCCCTGGCGCAACAACAAAAGCACCAATCCAAACGCGCCCGCCGCCATCAACAGCGGCAATGCATGCCCATTGATCCACTGACTGCCTGCCCCCGCCGCCAACGGCCCGACCAGACAACCGACACCCCACAACTGCGCGATATGCGCATTGGCGCGCATCAGCGCATCGTCACGATAGCGCTCGCCAATCAGGATCAGCGACAGGGTAAACAGGCCGCCGGCACTGGCACCGAACAGCACCCACAGCGGCCAGATCAGCAGCGTGTCGAGCAACAGTGGAATGGCCAGACTCGACAGCATCAACACCACCGCGCACCCGGCAAACAGCGTGCGCCGCGACAGGTAATCAGCCAATGCGCCGATCGGCAGTTGCAACAGCGCATCGCCGACCACCACGGTGCTGACCATGGCCAAGGCGATTTCGGCGGTGAACCCCTGTTGCAGGCAGTACACCGGCAGCAACGTCAGGATCATCGCCTCGAACGCGGCGAACAACGACACTGCCCAGGCAATCGCCGGCAACTCCCGGGCAAAGCCCCACAGATCGCCAAATGTCACGCTGTTGGCCTCACTGCTCGGCGCGCCGCTGCGACCCAAGAGCAGGAAGGGCGAGACCGTCAGCAGACCCACCCCGACCCAAAAACCGTAATCATGCTCGGTACCCAGCGCGCCCAGCAGCAATGGACCGGACAGTTGGCTCAGCGCATAGCTGCTGCCATATAGCGCCACCAGACGCCCGCGCCACTGCTCGACCACCAGTTGATTGATCCAACTCTCGCCGAGAATGAACACGATGGTCAGGATCACACCGATCAGCAACCGCAGCAGCAACCAGATCGGATAACTCGGCAGCAGCGCCAGCAGGCCGATCGACAATGCCCCGGCCCATAGGCACAGACGCATCAGGTTAGCGGTGCCGAAATACGCAGCGAGATGGCTGGAAATCTTCGCACCCAGCAGCACACCGATCGCCGGCATCGCCGCCATCACACCGATGGCGAATGAGCCGTAACCCCAGCCCTCCAGACGCAACGATACCAATGGCATGCTGACCCCCAGGGCCAAGCCGACACTCAAGATAGACGCCAACACGGCGAAATACGTCGCCCACCGCATGTTCCACGCTCCTGTGGATTTTTTATCTGCACCACAAAACCAGTGTGGGAGCGAGCCTGCTCGCGAATACGGTTTCACATTCAGCAGGTCTGCTGACTGATACACCGCTTTCGCGAGCAGGCTCGCTCCCACAGGGGGATCTCTGCTTGGTCAGGAAGCCCGGAGTGACCGGGCTCGCTAACGTCTTACAGCTTGATCCACGTCGCCTTCAGCTCGGTGTACTTGTCGAAGGCGTGCAGCGATTTGTCGCGACCGTTGCCCGACTGTTTGAAGCCACCGAACGGCGCAGTCATGTCGCCGCCGTCGTACTGGTTGACCCACACACTACCGGCGCGCAAGGCCTTGGCGGTCAGGTGTGCCTTGGAGATGTCCTGGGTCCACACCGCTGCGGCCAGGCCGTATGGCGTGTCGTTGGCGATCTGGATGGCTTCTTCGGCGGTATCGAAAGCGATCACCGACAACACTGGGCCGAAGATCTCTTCCTGGGCAATCTTCATCGCATTGCTCACGCCGTCGAAAATGGTCGGCTCAACGTAAGTGCCACCGGTTTCCTGGAGGATCCGCTTGCCGCCGGCGACCAGTTTGGCGCCATCGCTGTGGCCGGATTCGATGTACGACAGCACGGTGTTCATCTGCTGGGTATCGACCAGCGCACCGACGTTGGTCGCCGGGTCCAGCGGATTGCCGGGTTTCCAGGTTTTCAGCGCCTCGATCACCATCGGCAGGAATTTGTCCTTGATCGAACGCTCGACCAGCAGACGCGAACCGGCGGTGCACACTTCGCCCTGGTTGAAAGCGATGGCGCTGGCGGCAGATTCGGCGGCGGCCTGCAGATCCGGCGCATCGGCGAAGACGATGTTCGGGCTCTTGCCGCCCGCTTCCAGCCAGACGCGTTTCATGTTCGATTCGCCGGCGTAGATCATCAGTTGCTTGGCGATCTTCGTCGAACCGGTGAACACCAGCGTGTCGACGTCATTGTGCAGGCCCAGCGCCTTGCCGACGGTATGACCATAGCCTGGAAGCACGTTGAGCACGCCTTTCGGAATACCGGCCTCAATGGCCAGTGCAGCGATACGGATGGCGGTCAGCGGCGATTTTTCCGACGGCTTGAGGATTACCGAGTTACCGGTCGACAACGCCGGCCCGAGTTTCCAGCAGGCCATCATCAACGGGAAATTCCACGGTACGATAGCGCCGACCACGCCTACCGGCTCGCGAGTCACCAGACCGAGTTGATCATGCGGGGTAGCGGCGACTTCGTCGTAGATCTTGTCGATCGCTTCGCCGCTCCAGCTCAGCGCCTGCGCCGCGCCCGGCACGTCGATATACAGCGAATCGCTGATCGGCTTGCCCATGTCGAGGGTTTCCAGCAGCGCCAGTTCTTCGGCGTGCTGTTTCAGCAGGCTGGCGAAGCGGATCATGGTGGCTTTGCGTTTGGTCGGCGCCAGGCGCGACCAGACACCGGAATTGAAAGTAGCGCGGGCGTTTTCTACGGCACGGTCGGCGTCGGCAGCGTCACAGCTGGCGATCTTGCCAAGCAGACGGCCATCGACCGGGCTGATGCATTCGAAGGTTTCGCCGGAGACGGCGTCGGTGTATTCGCCATTCAGGAAGGCGCGGCCTTCGATTTGCAGATCGCGGGCGCGTTGTTCCCAGTCGGCACGAGTCAGGGTGGTCATTCGGGTGTCCTCCTCTTATTGAATACGAGCACCGCAAGCGCTGCGGCGCTGTTCAAGAATTCTGCCCGGCCAGCCTGCACTTTCGGCCCGAGGCACCCGCCACCCTAAACCAGCGGCCGGGTTTGTTTCAATATATTTGACATAAGCTGGCCATACAGCCTTGCGGTGTTCATTTTAATAAACATAGACTTCGGCTCATTCCAGCCCACGCGTCGTCATCAGCGGAGAAAACAACAATGAACATCCACAACGTCGTCGACATCAGCCTCGCCAGCAGCGAAGCCGAGCGCTATCGCCCGGATCCGACGAAAGTGCTCAAGGGCGATCCTGAGCAGGCGGTGTTCCATCAATACGACAGCCCTTGTGGGCAAATGGGCGTGGGAGTGTGGGAAGGCGCGGTGGGTCAGTGGACGGTGAATTACACCGAGCATGAGTACTGCGAGATTTTGCAGGGGGTTTCGGTACTGCGTGACAGCGATGGCAATGCCAAGACCTTGCGGGTTGGCGACCGGTTTGTAATTCCGGCGGGGTTTCGTGGCACCTGGGAAGTGCTGGAGGCTTGCCGCAAGGTTTATGTGATCTTTGAACAGAAGGCTTGAGATGTTCGCTGCCTGATCTGGCCCTATCGCGAGCAGGCTCACTCCTACACGACCGCATTCCACGTGCAGGAGTG